>CAYNVC010000016.1:9594-16029 GCA_964400615.1 uncultured Anaerolineales bacterium
GCGCCACGCTGGAGGCGATTTGCTACCAGACGCGGGACGTGTTGGAAGCCATGCGGGCCGACTCCGGTATCGAGCTGACCGCGCTCAAAGTTGACGGCGGTGCCACGGTCAACGATTTCCTGATGCAATTGCAGGCCGACGTGCTGGGCGTGCCGGTCGTCCGTCCGACGGTGCACGAGACGACGGCGCTGGGCGCGGCCTACGCCGCCGGGCTGGCGACCGGCCTGTGGGCGGGCCAGGATGAACTGCGGGCCAATTGGAGCGTCGAGCGGGTCTTTGAGCCGCAGTGGGACGCAGCGCGGCGCGAGGAGATGTACGCCGGGTGGAAAAAAGCAGTCGAGCGCAGCCGGGGCTGGGTAACCAATGAACAATGACCAATCTGACCTGCGGAGGTATTTCGAGCGCGCCCCCAGGTGCGGGAGATTTGGGCACACGTAATTGAGGTGTGGAACGAGAACAGCACAAATTAAGGAGGCCCCACTATGTCCGCCATTCACGCTCTTCTCGGCCCCGTCATGCGGGCCGGATTGACCTGGCTCAGCCGCCGCCGGCTGCCCCAGACAAAAGGCACGCTCCGCCTGCCGGGGCTGCACGCGCCGGTCGAGATCATCCGCGACCGCTGGGGCGTCCCCCACATCTATGCCGCCAACATCCCCGACCTGTTCTTTGGTCAGGGGTTCGTCCACGCCCAGGATCGGCTCTGGCAGATGGAGGTCAACCGCCGCACCGCCGCCGGCCGCCTGAGCGAAATTTTCGGCGCGATTGCGCTGGATACCGACCGCTTCACCCGCACCTTTGGCTTCCACCGCCTGGCCCAGGCTGACCTGGACGCTGCCCCCGACGAATTGCGGGACGCGCTCGAGGCCTACGCCGCCGGGGTCAACGTCTTTCTCGACCAGACCCAGGGGCGGATGCCGGTCGAGTTCACCCTGTTGCGCCACTGGCCCGAACCCTGGACCGCGCTGGACAGCCTCTCCTGGACGCGGGTGATGATCTGGAACCTCTCCCACGCCTGGGCCGGCGCACTCGTCCGCGCCCGGTTGGTGGAAAAACTCGGCCCGGAACGCGCCGCCGACCTCGAGATCCGTTACCCGGAACGCAACCCCATCACCCTGCCGCAGGGCATCGAGTTCAACCGCCTCACACCGGACGGGATGTTGGAAGCGGCGCAAGGGCCGTTCCTCGACCAGGCGTTTGGCAGCAACGGCTGGGCCGTCGCCGCCGGGCGGATGGATACCGGCGCACCAGCCCTCTGCAACGACATGCACCTGGGCCTGCAAATGCCCGGCATCTGGTACGGTGTCCACCTGGTCGCCGGGGCGGAAGGGGAATTGTTCAACGTCACCGGCGTCTCTCTCCCCGGCGCCCCCCTGGTGATGGTCGGCCACAACGCGCACATCGCCTGGGGTATGACCCTGGCTTTTACCGACTGCGAAGACTTGTTCGTGGAGAAATTCAACCCCGACGATCCCCACCAATACGAGTTCGAGGGGGAATGGCGCCAGGCCCAGGTCATACCAGAAACCATCACCATCAAGGGACATGACGCGCCCCACATCGAGGAGGTCGTCGTCACCCACCACGGGCCTGTCATCTCGGACGTAGTTGGATTCCCGGCCCAACGGCTGGCAGTGCAATCCATGGCGTTGCAACCCTGCCCGGCCATCCAGGGCTGGTTCCAGCTCGACCAGGCCCAGGGCTGGGATGATTTCGTCGCCGCGATGCGG
This sequence comes from uncultured Anaerolineales bacterium, assembly GCA_964400615.1. GTDB lineage: Bacteria > Chloroflexota > Anaerolineae > B4-G1 > B4-G1 > B4-G1. The sequence continues at coordinate 11,322 of CAYNVC010000016.1, forward strand.
TTGATCCAAGCGCCCCAACTCAACGTCCCCTACGCCGACGTGGAGGGCAACATCGGCTACTGGGTCACGGGCCGCGTGCCGGTGCGGGCCAAGGGGCAGGGGCTGATCCCCGCCCCCGGTTGGAGCGGCGAATACGAGTGGGTGGGCGAGATCCCATTCGAGGAAATGCCCCACGCGCTCAACCCGGCCCAGGGATACGTCGTCACCTGCAATCACCGTATCACCCCCGACGACTATCCCCACTACCTCGGCTCGGTCTGGATGAACGGCTATCGCGCCCGGCGCATCGTGGACGTTTTCGAGAGCCGGGACAAGCTCTCCCGCGCCGACTTTCGCGCCCTGCACGTGGATTTCACCTCCATCCCCGGCATGGAACTGGTCGCCCGTTTCGAGGGACTCGCTTCGCCCGATCCCGCCGTGCAGGCAGCGCTGGACGAGCTGCGAGCCTGGGACGGCAACCTCACGGCGGATAGCGTCGCCGGGACGCTCTACCAGGTGACCCTCTACCGGCTGCTGCACAACCTGTGGGAACCTGCGCTGGGGGAAGACCTGGTCCACCAACTGCTGGGCGAGGGGGTGCACCCGCTCCTCTACGCCAGCAACGAGTTCTACGGCCACGGCAGCGTGACCGCGCTGCGCATGCTGGACGATCCCGGTTCGACCTGGGTGCAGGAAGCGGGCGGGAAAGAAGCGATCCTCCTGCGCAGCCTGGGGGAAGCGGTGGATTGGCTCAAGGGACGGTTGGGGCCCCGGATGAGCAATTGGCGCTGGGGCAAACTCCACGGAGCCGTGTTTTCCCACTCGCTGGGCGTCCAGCCGCCGCTCGACCGGGTCTTTAATCGCGGCCCGTTCCCCATCGGCGGCGACACCGACACCCCTTGCCAGACCGCTTACCATTTTTACGATCCTTACGATGTCAAAGCCTGGGCGCCTTCGTACCGCCAGATTGTTGATCTGGGCGACCTCTCCCGCTCAGTGGCCGCATTCCCGCCAGGCCAGTCGGGCCAACTGGGCAGTCCACACTATGACGACTTGATCGAGCCGTGGATCGAGGGGGAATACCTGCCAATGCTCTGGACGCGGGAGCAGGTGGAGCAGGAGGCAAAAGAACGGTTGCAGTTGGAGCCGGAATAGATAGGAGGCAATCTATGAGCGAATCACATCCCTCACGTGCATTGGTTCTCTCCGGCGGCGGTGGGCGAGGGGCCTATCACGTCGGCGTGCTCCGCTTCCTCGAAGAGCACGAGTGGTATCCCAACATCGTCGTCGGCACCTCCATTGGAGCGGTGAACGGGGCGGCCATCGCCTCCGGCCACACCTCCCACTCATTGTGGGCGCTGTGGCGGCGCTTGACCACCTCCGACGTGCAGAAACGCGCCTGGGACGTGTTCGCGCCGGACGAGTGGAACCATCTGCTGGATACGGCCCCCTTGCGCCGGACGTTGGTCGAGGAGGGTTGGATAGACCTGGAGCGCATCAACGCGCCGCTCCCGGACAAGAGCTTGCGCGTCACCGTCGTCGAGGTGGAGACGGGCCGGCTGCGCGTATTTGGCAACAGCCCCGACCCCTCGCCCGCCAGCCGTTGCGAGCGCGTAGAGATCACGCTGGATCACATTCTCGCCAGCTGTAGCATCCCGCTGGTCTACCCGCCCACCAAAATCGGCGCTGTGGCTTTTTGGGACGGTGGCACAGTCGCCAACACGCCCCTCGGCCCGGCCATTGACGCCGGCGCTGAGGACATCGTGGTGGTGCTGATGACCCCCTGGGAGAGCGAGGAGAACCGCCCCCGCTATGCGCCCGTCGGCGGCGTGAGCGGACTGCTCGCCACAGCCCAGGCTGCCTTCGAGTGGGCGCTGCTGGCCTCGTTCCAGGCCGACCTCAAGCTCTTCCGCCGCACCAACCAGGTGGTCAGGCTGACCCTGGAAAACGCCCGCCTGCGGACCGAGAACGAGGCTCTGAGAGCACAATTGGAGGGGAAATCTCACTCCGTGCCGCAGATCGGCCTTTCTGACCTGGGGCATCAAGAGATCGAACCGCCGGTCATCGTCTCCCCCCGCAAACCCATCCCCCTGGCCGAAATCATCCGCTACGACCCCGACAACCACGAGAGATTGTACCAAATGGGGTACGAGGACGCCAAAGAAGCCTGGGCACAGGCGGGGAGGGCAGTCGAGGGGCAGAGCGGGGTTCTCTCCGGTCGCGGCGACAATTCGCCGCCATAACCTCGGCCCGCTCTTTATCTCAATGGTCGCTTCTTGGGCACACCCGGCCGGCGGGGATAGTTTTCCGGCGTGGCGGCGACTTTATCCACCACCACCAGGTAGCGCGTCTCGGCCAGCCCGCGCAGCTCTACCGGCACCAGTTGCCGCACCCGTCCCCCCAGCGTGGTGATGGCGGCCTCGGCTCCGTGCACCTCGGCGGCGGCCCCTTCCCCCTTTTGCGCCAGCATCGCACCACCCACCCGCACCAGCGGCAGCAGGTACTCGACCAGCGTGGACATCTCGGCCACGGCGCGGGCCAGCGCCCAATCGTACCGCTCCCGGTGAGCAGGGTCGTGCCCCAGATCCTCCGCCCGCCCGTTGATCACCTGAACACGGTGCAACCCCAGCGTGTGCACCACGTGTCTCAGATAAGTCGCTTTCTTACCCGTCGCTTCCAGCATCGTCAGCCGCATCTCGGGGCAGACGAGCTTGAGCGGCAGGCCCGGAAACCCCGCCCCCGTGCCCACATCGATCACCCGCGCTCCGCCGGTCAACTCGTCCCTGGGCAACACCTTGAGGCAGGAAAGCGAATCGAGGAAATGGCGCACCAGCACCCCCTCCCGGTCGGTGATGGCGGTCAGGTTGAAACGCTGGTTCCAATCCACCAACTCCCGGTAACAGATATTGAAAGCCGCCAGGTGATGGTCGGTGAGTGTAATATGCAAATCCTGGCTACCTGTAACCAGTCGTTCCATTGACGTTTCACGTTTACGTTTCACGCTTCACAATTCCGCCTTGCACCTCCCACAGCGCCGCCCGCTCCCGAAACTCGACGCTGAACATCTGGGGGTCGGTGGCGGTGAGCAGCGATTGCTCGACGCCGTCCACCTGGGCCAAAAGATAATTCCGTCTGGTCTCGTCCAACTCGGCCAGCACCTCGTCCAGCAAAAGCACGGGCGTCTCTCCCGTCCGCCCCTGCAAGAATGCCCGTTCCGCCAGTTTGAGCGCCAGCACCGCCGTGCGCTGCTGCCCCCGCGATCCATAGACGCCCAGGTCTACCTGGTGAGTGCCCTGCGCGGGACTGCCGGCGACGAAACGCAGTTCGTCCCGGTGCGGGCCGGTGAGCGTCATCCCGCGTGCGATCTCGTCCCGACGCCGCGCCACAAGCGCCTCCCGGAACGCCGTCACCAACCCCTCCGCCCCGACCTCCAGCGGTGGGCCGGAATAGGGCTGCAAACCCAACCCCATCTGGTACTCGGAGGCAGGGGGGGCGGCCGGGTCGAAATTGGGGCGATACTCTATCCGCAGCCACTCGGCCCCGCCGGTCAATTGCTGGTGGATGCGGTGAGCGTGTTGGGAGAGAGCAACCACCAACTCGCGCCGCCCGTGAGAGATCACGACCCCCTGGCGGGCCAGCACCTCCTCGAAAGGGGACAACTGGTCGAGACTGCCATGCTCGTCGCGCAGGTGACGCAATGCGGCGTTGCGCTGGCGCAGCGCCTCGGTGTAACGCTCCAACGCCGTGCAATAATTCCCATCCACCTGACACAGCGTATCGTCCAGGTAGCGGCGCCGTCCGGCGGGCGGCCCGGCGACCAGTTCCACGTTCTGCGGCATGAAAAAGACCACGTTCAGCAATCCCGCCAGGTCGGCGCGGCGCTTGCGTGCCCGGTCCACACGGACCGTCTTTTGCAAGCGGGATGAGCCGTTCGCCAGCGGCTTGTTCTCCAAAACGACTTCCAGCTCCTGCACGCGGTCGCCGTGCTCGACCTCGGCCCACACGCGGGCGTATGGCAGCCCCTCCGCCTCGGCCTCCCACCTGACGAGTTGACGGTCGAGCGACGTGAGGGGCGACGATCCGGCGGCGAGCATGTAGACCGCCTCGAGCAGACTGGTCTTGCCCTGGGCGTTGGCCCCGTAGAGGAGCAGCGGGCGTTCGGGCAGTGTCAGCTCCAGGCGGGCGTAATTGCGAAAGTTAGTCAGGCTGAGGTGACGAATACGCATAGTGTCGTCAAACGTGAAACGTCAAACGTAATGCGTCCCCTATCCCCGTGAGCGCTCTAGCAAGAGCATCATCAGCACACTCAGCAACATGCGCTTTTCTTCGGCGTCGCTGAACTCGGCCTGTTTCTCAATCGTGAACTTGCCCTCGAAGAAAGCGGGCTGCTTTTGCACGCGCAGGACGACCGTCCCGTCCATGCGTGAGACCAGGTAGGCCGGATGAAACACATAGCCGGAGAACATCCCCACGATGGGAATCTGGGTAAAGAATGCATCCATAACCTTGACCCAGGGATTTTCCTCCTGGATGGTCATCACCACCGTGTCCCCGTCGAGGATGTCGTAACGGGCCTTCCAGAGCGATTTCATCCCCTGCCGTTTGACCGCGCCCAGGGAAAAGCCCTGCTGATCGCTAAAGTTGTAGCGGGCGGAGAAATCCAGCACCCGGTCGGCGTTCATCGTGTACACGGGCCGCGTCTGCTGGGCGTCGGCAAAGACGGTGACGG
>CAYNVC010000017.1:0-15711 GCA_964400615.1 uncultured Anaerolineales bacterium
GTGAACGTCGAACTCGATCCCGTCGGCTCCCAGCTCCAGGGCTTGTTCAAAGGCAGCCAGCGTGTTTTGCGGCGCAACCGCACTGGCTCCCCGGTGGGCGATGTTCAGCACCCGCTCGTGATTCAGGAAATCCATCCGGCCTCGCACTTGGGTTCCACGCCTCTATATCTCGACAAAGTAGGCTTCGCAGGCCCGGTCAATCAAGTCTTTGCTCAATCTGGCCGGGACGTTCAAATAGCGGGCGATGTCCGTCAACTGATCCACCAGGTCACGGGGATGACAGGCCCGTTTAGGGTGATTGGGCTTGAGATAATGCTCCTGGATCAGGTAAGCCAGCCCCCGGTCGTCGTATGGCACGCCCTTCATCTCGCACATGCGGCGGAATATCTCCCGGTACTCGTCCCAGGAGGGGTCTTTGATCTCGATTTTGTGGCGGATACGGCGCAGGAAAGCTTCGTCCACCAAATCGCGCGGGGCCAGGTTGGTCGAAAAGACGATCAGCACGTCGAATGGAACTTCGATCTTGCGCCCGGTGTGGAGGGTCAAAAAGTCCACCCGCTTTTCCAACGGCACGATCCAGCGGTTGAGCAGGTCACGGGGCCGGGCCTGCTGGCGGCCAAAGTCGTCTATCAGCAACATACCGCCGTTCGATTTCATCTGGTAGGGCGCTTCGTAATACTTGTTGTTCTCGTCATAGACCAGATCGAGCGATTCCAGGGTCAACTCGCCCCCGGTGATGATGACCGGGCGGCGGATGCGCACCCAACGCGGGTCTATGTTCTTGGGAGCGCCCTTGTCCTGGGCTATGACGTGGTTGACCGAATCGAAAATGCGGATGACCTGGCCCCCGATTTCCACCGCGTAGGGGATATACATCGCGTCCCCCAGGATCATCTCGCCGATGCTTTCGGCGATGGCGGTTTTGCCGTTGCCAGGATGCCCAAAAAGAAAGATGGAGCGGCCCGAGTTGACCGCCGGGCCAATCTGGGCAAAGGTCTCCTCGCTGATGACCAGGTGGGAAAGGGCCTGGCGCATCTTGCGCTGGTGAACGATCACGTTGCCGAGGGGCTGTTTGCGTATCGCCTGGTAATAAGTATCCAGCGTGACGGGCGCAGCGCCGGCGTACTGGCTGCGGGCGAGCGCCTCGCGCCCCATAGAGCGCCCTTTTTCGGCGATGGCATATTGGTAGGCCGATTCGGCAAAACCACCGGCCCCTTTCACCTCGCACAATTTCTCCCGCTTGAGAAATTCGACCACTTTCTCGACCACACCGGGATAGGGAAGCCGCATTCGTTCGGCCAACTCGAAACCTGAGAGGTTGCCCTCAAAGTACATGATTTTGAGCGCCAGGTCGGTCAGGAACCCCAGACCCAGACCCGTCTCCTTGATCGAGGTCGGCACACGCGGGACGAAAGAGGGCGATACGGCTGTAGCTGATTTGCGCTGTTCCATTTCTCATCACTCCTGTTCTATTGAGGGGACAATTTGACACTTGCCCTACGTTGCATTGCCCAGCACCTCACCCACACGGGCGATCTCTTCTTCCGTGTTGTAGCAGTGAGGCGAGATGCGGATGTATTGCTCGCGCTGCGAGGCCACGATTTTGGCAGCGGTCAGTTTTTGGAACGCCTCTTCCACGTCTCCGGGGACGAGGAAAGAGACTATCGCCGACCTGCGTTGCGGCTCCAGGTTGCTGACGACGCCATAATTGCGCTGTTTCAAATCATCAATCAACACGTCAGTCAAGTGCCGGGTCCAGCGTTCAATCGCCGGGATGCCAACCTCCATCAAAAAGCGCACCGCGGCCAACAAGCCAATCTGACCGATGAGGTTGGCACTGCCCAACTCGAAGCGGCGAGCGTCTGGTAAAAAGGTCAAATTATAATCCCGCCAGTTCTCCCATCCCACCACGCTGATACATCCGGCAAAGGCGGGCACAATCTCGTCCAGCAATTCCTGGCGGCAATAGATGAACCCCTGCCCCTTGGGCCCCATCAGCCACTTGGGGCCGCCGCAGGAGAGAAAGTCGATCTGGCACGCCTGAACGTCCAACGGAACCGCGCCCAGCGCCTGGATTCCATCAACGACGAAAAAAGCCCCGTGCTCGCGGCACCACGCGCCCAGGGCGGGCAGGTCACTTTTGAAACCGGTGAGGAACTCGACCGCGCTGACGGCCACGACGCGGGTACGCTCGTCGGCGTGCTTTTCCAGGGCGGCAACGGTCAGCCCGCCACCTTCGTGGGGAATGCAACGGGCCTCGATCCCCCGATGCTGGAGGTTCATCCAGGGGTAGACGTTGGCGGGGAATTCCATATCGCAGTAGATGACATTGTCCCCTTCCTCGAGCGGCAGCCCGTTGGCAGCGATGTTGATCCCCGCGCTGGTGTTTTGCACAAAGGCGATCTCTTCGGGCGCACAATTGATCAACCAGGCCAAAACGGAACGCAGATCGTCCGGGACGCTCTCGTACCGGCTCTGGCGATTGAACATCACCCCCCGGTCGGCGATGAATTTGGACATGGCAGCACGCACGTGGTTGGAGAGCGGCGCTACTCCGGCGTGGTTCAAGTAGGTGCAGTGCTTGGTGACAGGAAACACGGCCCGCAGCGCTTTTGCGTCCAGATATTTGGATCTGACACTGTCCCGGTTCATCTACCTTTCTCCTCCACAGTCTTATTATACTATCGGTCGTCAGAAGCGGCAACAAGAGCCTAACACCATCTCGCCATGAATTGGGTTACAGTCTGGTTACGACCCCGTTACTCGACGCAAACTGCGGTGCGCTTGCTTGCATTTGCGCCACCTGCGAGTATAATGGGCAGCAATCGCACAAAGGAGTCGAATTCATTGTTACGTGGATTGTTCAAGAAAAACGAGGGGCCAAACCGGCGCGAGATCGGCCGTCTGCAAAAAATAGTCGTGCAGATCAACGCGCTCGAACCCGATTTTGAATCGCTGGACGACGCCCAACTGCAAGCCAAGACGGACGAATTCCGCCGCCGCCTGGAAGAGGACGAGACGCTCGACGACATCCTGGTCGAGGCATTCGCCGCCGTGCGCGAGGCGGCCAGACGCACCATCGGCATGCGCCATTACGACGTCCAGCTGATCGGCGGCATCATCCTCCACCAGGCCAGGATCGCCGAGATGAAGACCGGCGAGGGCAAGACGCTCGTCGCCACACTGCCGCTCTACCTCAACGCGCTGACCGGGCGCGGCGTCCACCTGGTGACGCCCAACGATTACCTTTCCAAAGTGGGCGTCCAGTGGATGGGAGCAATCTACCACGCCCTGGGCCTCTCCGTCGGGGTGATCCAGTCCGCCGCCACCGACCCCAACCGGGGTTCCTTCCTCTACGACCCCGACTATCCCTCGGCAGACGACCGTTTCCTGAGCCTGCGCCCGGTCTCACGGCGTCAGGCATACCAGGCCGACATTACCTACGGCACAAACAACGAGTTTGGCTTTGACTATCTGCGCGACAACATGGCCCGTGACTTGAGCGAGCGGGTGCAGCGGGAGCTATATTACGCCATCATTGACGAGGTGGACAACATTCTGATTGACGAAGCCCGCACGCCGCTCATCATCTCCGGCCCGGCCGAGGAATCATCCAAACTATACCGCCGCTTTGCCGAGATCGTGCCCCACCTGCGCCCCAGCAGCCCCGAAAGCATCGAGGAGGACGAGCCGGATGGGGACTATGCGGTGGAGGAGCGGACGCGCATCGTCACGCTGACCGAACGGGGAGTGGAAAAGGTCGAGCGGGCACTCCCAGAAATTGGAGAAGGGGAGAGCATTTACGACTCCAAACACGCCTACATGCTGCCCTACCTCGACAACGCCCTGCGAGCCTACGTCACCTACAAACGGGACAAGGATTACATCGTTGACGACGGCGAGGTGATCATCGTGGACGAGTTCACCGGGCGATTGATGCACGGTCGCCGCTTCTCCGAAGGGCTGCACCAGGCCATCGAGGCCAAAGAAGGGGTGCAGGTGCGCCGCGAGAGCCTGACTTATGCCACCATCACGTTCCAGAACTATTTCCGCATGTACGAAAAGCTGGCCGGTATGACCGGCACGGCCAAGACGGAGGAGGAGGAATTCCAGAGAATTTACGATCTGGAGGTCTCGGTGCTCCCCACCAACGTCGAATACCGCGCCACATACGGCGACCTGGTCACCCGCGAACGGCGGGCGGGCGAGATCGAACGGGTCTCGTTCGCCGGTGTGCTGAATGGGCGGGACGACGTGACGGTCACGACGTATGAACCCGCCACCGGGGACGGGAGGCTCTATTTCAAACGGCTCGACCTGACAGACGTGATCTATTCCACCGAAAAGGCCAAATTTCGGGCCGTAGTAGAAGAGATCGCCGCCCTGCACGCGGCCAACCGCCCGGTGCTGGTCGGCACCATCGCCATCGAGACCTCGGAACGGCTCTCGCGCATGCTCAAGCGGCGCGGAGTCCCGCACCAGGTGCTCAACGCCAAATATCACGAACAAGAAGCGGTGATCATCGCCCAGGCCGGGCGGCCCGGTGCTGTCACCATCGCCACGAACATGGCCGGTCGAGGCGTGGACATCAAACTGGGCGGCGACCCGGAGGGGATAGCCCGCGAGCGCATGCGCAAGGAAAATATCGACCTGGCCGAAATCCCCCAGCAGCGCTGGAATCACGCGCTGGAACTGCTGCGCCAGGGGCAGGACGTAGCCGCGATTTACCCCGACCGCTGGGCCGAGGTTCTCGCCGGAGCAGCGGCCGATTGCGCCGCCGACCACGACCTGGTGGTGAGTTTGGGCGGGCTGCACATCCTCGGCACAGAGCGGCACGAGGCGCGGCGGATCGACAACCAATTGCGTGGCCGCTCCGGCCGCCAGGGCGACCCCGGTTCATCCAGGTTCTACATCTCGCTCGAAGATGACCTGATGCGCCGTTTCGGTGGCGAGCGGGTGCAGAGCTTGATGGACAAAGCCGGCATGGACGACATGCCGCTCGAGTTCGGTATCCTCAGCAAAACCATCGAGTCGGCGCAGGTGCGGGTGGAGGGATACAACTTTGACATCCGCAAACACGTCCTCGAGTACGACGACGTGGTCAACAAACAGCGCGAGGTGATTTACGCCCAGCGCCAACAGGTACTCGAAGCCTCTGACCTGCGCGACCAGGTGTTGCGCATGGTAAAGGAACAAGTCAGCCGCCTGGTGGCCGTCCACACAGCCGACCCCGACGACCAGGACGTGCGGGGACTGTACGCCGAGCTGCGCCAGTTTTTCCCGCTGCCGCCGGGATACAACTACCGCCGCTGGGCCAATCTCTCCCCCGACGAGATAGAGGCCCAATTGTTCGAGATCGCCGAACATGCCTATGACCAGGTCAACCACACCATGGGGCATCAGGTGTACCGGCAAGCGGTGCAGGAAGACGTGACCCTGGCGTCACTGGCGCAGAGCAGAGACCCGGCGCGGAGAGCGGTCTACCAGACGATGGTCGAGCGGTTGGGCGGAGAGATAGACGAGGGAATGGCGTCCCAACCCCTGCGCCGCCTGCCAGACGAGATCAGATCGCAGGTCGAAGAGACGTTCATCCAGGTCTATACGCTTTTCCGGGACCGGCAGTTGATGCTGCGGGCGGTGGATAGTCTCTGGGTGCGTCACCTCACCGACCTGGAGGCGCTGCGCGAAGGGATCGGGCTGCGGGCATTCGGGCAACAAAACCCACTCGTGGCCTACCGCAAAGAAGCGCACGAGATGTACCAGGACTTGCTGGCCCGCATCCAGGAGACGGTGGCCCGCTCCGCCTACCTGGTGCCACGGGAGGCGCTCACCCAACCCGGCACCAGGAACCGCCGGAGGCTGCAAGCGGTACGGCCCGGCCTGCCCCAGTCCCGCACGTCTCGCGCACCGGCTCGAGCGCAGGGCAGCAAACGAACATTGGGGCGCAACGACCCGTGTTGGTGTGGCAGCGGTAAAAAGTACAAGCATTGTCATATGCGGCAGGATATGGAGGAGCAGCAAGCCCCGGTCGCCGCTGCTCGACCGCCGAAAGGCCCAGGGAAGAAAAAACGACGCCGGCGTTAGGTCCAAGGAGGAGAAGATTCTATGGCTGAACTCGATTTGACAGGCCGCCTCATGGCGGATATGGATCCCCAATTGTTGAACTTTTTGCAGTCAAAAGTAAACTCTTTCGTCAAGTGGGACCTGGTCCGTTTCTTCCACGACAACCCTCACACCACAGACACAGCCGACAACATCGCCCGTTACGCCGGCCGCGCCACTGAAACCATCCGCACCGAGTTGGCCGAATTGGCGCAGGACGGGGTGCTGGAAGCGCACCAGCTGGGCGACATGGTCATCTATTCGCTGGCCTCGAACCGTCACACACGGGAACTATTGGAACAGTTCGTCAAAGCCTCCGATGACCGCCAGTTTCGGGTCAAAGTGATCTACCACATCATCAGAGGGACGCGGTGAAAACGGGGGCAGGAGAGAACCTGGGCGCAACACTGCACTCCCGCTCTCAGTTTTGTCTGCGCAGCGGCAAATGCAAAGGGAGGGTTAATAAATGGAACGTGTAAAAACGGGCATCCCCGGCCTGGACGAAATGCTGCACGGCGGCTTTTTACCCCAGACGGCCAACCTGGTCGAGGGCGCACCAGGCACGGGCAAGACCACTCTGGGCATGCAGTTCATCTATCACGGTATCGTAGCGTGTGAGGAACCGGGGCTGATTCTGACTTTTGAAGAGTTTCCGCAACAATACTATAACGACGCCGCAAGTTTTGGGTGGGACTTGAGGCAGATGGAGCGGGACGACAAACTGCGGGTAATGATGACCAGTCCAGAGGTCAGTCTGGCCGACATGGAGCTGGTCGGCGGGCGGATCGAAAAGCTGGTACAAGAAATAGGAGCGCGGCGGGTGTTGATAGATAGCATCTCGCACTTTGAGCGCCTCAGCGACGACCCGGCCCAACTGCGGTCTATCGTATATGGGTTCATCAACTCGCTCAAACGGGAAGGTCTAACGATCATGCTGACGCGCGAGAGCGTGGCCCTGCTGGGAGAGGCGGACGGAGACGACAACAGCACCGCCTTTCTCGTTGATTCTTACCTGCTCCTGCGCTATGTCGAGATCGAAAGCGCAGTGCATAAAGCGCTCCTGGTCCTCAAAATGCGCGGCAGCGACCACGACAAGGGCATCCGCCAGTTCGAGATCACATCTCGGGGCGTCGAGGTACAGTCGCCGTTCGAGGGACGCGAGGGGATCATGAGCGGCAGCCCCCACCGCATGGCCGATTCATTCGTCCAGGCATTCGTGCGGAGGTAGAGAGGATGAGCGTAGCCAAATATGGGTTGGCCGTCTACTCCTGGGTCGTCGTTGGGGTGCTGATCGCTTTCCTGTGGCGAGTCGCGTACTTTTACGAAAGAACGTCGGGACAAAAAGTACACCATTACGCGCTCGCCCTGCCCTCCCTGCTGCTGGCGGGCGGAGCAGCCTGGTACACCTGGCGCAACGTCGAGTTCGTCGGACAACCCGCTGGCGACTTGTTGTTATGCGGCGGCGGGGTCGCCCTGTTTCTGTTTGGCAACCACCTGCGCGAGCTGATGACGGGGGAACGGAAATGAAAATTATCTCCGCCCCCCTCGGCCCCCTGGGATTGTTCTCCGTCCTCTACCTGGGTATCCTGTTCGCCAATTTCAGCCGGCGGCTGGGAGCAGTCACCAAAATGGCAGAACACTATCGCTGGTTTAACGTAGCCAACACATTTATCGCCATAGCAGCGCTGAGCCAGATGACGCGCGGGGTCGCGGCGCTCACACCAGCCCAGGCCATACCGGCCTTGCTGTCGCCCCGCTTTGCGCTGCTCACGTTTCACGTTCCCCTGGCAATTGGAGTGACTATTGACCTGGCGCTGGTGTGGTATTACTGGGGCTGGATATTGAAGGAAAAAATCGAGTGAAACACGCTTCCTACCACAGTTCGGATACCAGATACCCGGATTCGGGTGTCAGGCCCCACGATAACACGCTGGCCGCACTCAACGCACTGGCCGCGATAGCCAGTACGACTTTGGACGTGGACGAGGTGTTACGTCAAGCCCTGACGCTGGCCCTGGAGACCGTCGGCGTCGAGGCCGGCGCCATCTCGGTGCTCGACGAGAACACGAACGAACTGGTCTTCCGCGTGCAACAGGGGTGGCAAGTCCACGATTTTGCCGCCCAGTCAGTCCGCGTACCGGCAGACCAGGGCCTCTCCGGGACGGTGGTGGCGACCGGTCAGCCGGTTGTGACCGGGGACGTCAGCAACGACCAGCGAGTCGTAATAGACAAGTTCCGCAGAGAGGGTATCCAGGCAATGGCCCTGGCCCCCATGCGTTCCCGTGGTCGCGTGTTGGGCGTGCTGGGCGTGATGGATTACACGCCACACGAGTTCAGCCCCCAGGAAATCACGGTCATCTCGGCCATCGCCGACCAAATCGGCATCGCCTTCGATAACGCTCAACTGTTGGAGCAGGCCAACAGACGGGTGGAGGAGCTATCCGCCCTGCAAACGACCAGCATGGAGGTGTCCTCTACCCTCGATCTGTGGACGGCGCTGGAAACCATCGCCTCCGCAACGTTAAAACTGGCCGGCGCGGCAGTGGTGGAACTGTACCTGTACGACGAGGAAAACGACAAACTCGCCTTTGCGACGGCGCTGCACCAAGACGGTGAGCAAGCCACGGTGAGCAACACGCCTCTGGGCAACGGGCCGGCGGCCCAGGTGACGCACAGCGGCCAGGCTCTGGTATCGACCACCCTCACCTCGGAATCCGGCGCGGGCGAATGGCAGGCCCACGGGATACAATCATTGATTGCCATGCCGCTCAAGCGGGCCGCCCGCATCCTGGGCGCGCTGATGGTCGCCTTCGACGACGCCGCCCATCCTCGCTCCGACCACGAGTTGCGTATCCTGAGCCTCCTGGCCGACCAGGCCGCCATAGCCGTCGAGCGCACCCGTCTCTTTGCCAGGGAGACGCGCCGCTCGACCCAGTTGGCCCTGATCAACCAGGTGGCCCGGCAGGCCACGGCGACGCTCAACCTGAGAGAAATTTTGGATACCGCTGCCGCCGCCATCCAGCACAGCTTTGCTTACTTTAACGTCGCTCTGTTTCTAATTGACGAACCCGCTCAGGAAGTGGTGCTGCACTCTATCGCCGGAGGGCACGCCGCCAAATTGCACCGGGGCTACCGCCAACCACTGGAGAATGGAATAGTGGGATGGGTGGCAGGCACAGGACAAACCCTGCTGGCGAACGACGTCTCTATGGAACCGCGCTACACGCCGCTCTCGTTGACCGCCAGCCCGGTGAGCGCAGAGCTCGCGGTCCCAATCAGGCGGGGCGAGGCAGTGATCGGCGTCCTGGACATTCAACACCTGGAGAGCGGCGCGTTCGACCAGGAATCCGTCCAGGCTATGGAGATGCTGGCCGACCAATTAGCCGTCGCAATCGAAAACTCGCGCCTGTACGAGGAAGCACGCCTCCGGGTAGCAGAATTGATTGCCTTGCAGGAAACCAGTCTGCGCGTCACCTCCTCACTCGACACCAATCTGGTTCTGGACACTGTATCCCGCAACGTGCTGGAACTGACCAGCGCCGACGACGTTCATATCTTTTTGCACAGCCCCGGCGAGGGCCTCACGTTTGGCGGCGCGTTGGGACGGAATGCAACCTCCCCGGTAAGCCGGGAGAAGCAAGCAGATCGCTTCACCCAGGCCGTGCTCAAGTCCAGCCAGTCGCTGGTAATCAACCACGCCCGCGAGCACCCACACTTTTCCGCGCTTCAGGAGAGTTCAGGCATAGAAGCCATCGCCGGTTTCCCTTTGCTGGGAACCAGGGACGTGGTCGGCGTGATGACCGTGGCCTATCTACACCCCCACACCTTTGGCGAGGACGAGCTGCGCGTACTGGGGCTATTGGCCTCTCAAGCGGCCTCCGCGATCAGCAACGCCCAAATGTACGAGGAAACCAAGCAGCGCCTGGAAGAACTGACCATGCTGCACCAGGTGGCGCTGGCCGCCTCCTCCAGCCTGGCCCTGGAGGAAATTGCCGACCACGTCACGGCTGCGGTCAAGCAGGGGTTAAAGTGCGAGCACCTGTACCTCCTGCTGGTCAACGAAAGCGGCGTGCTAGAGCGCATCGGCAGCGCCGGGGAGAACGAGACGAAAATACACCTGGGGCAGAACATGGCTGCCTGGGTCGTCAAGCACGCCGAACCGCTGCGCATCGGCGACGCCTCACAAGACCCCAACTATACGGAGCAAACCGCCGCCGTCCGCTCGGCGCTCGTTACACCGCTTGCACTTGGCGAGCGCGTCATCGGAGTGATTGCCGCAACCAGTTCCGACCGCGATGCTTTCAGCGCCGACGATGAGCACCTGATGGCAACGGTGGCGCGGCAACTGGCCGTCGCCGTGGAAAACGCCCGTCTCTACCGCGAGACCGAGCGGCGACTGGCGGAGGCCTCCGCCCTCTACCAATTGGCCCGCCAGATCACCAGCCTCGATATCCAGCAAGTGTTGGATTCAATCTCCCGGTCACTGAAACAAGCAATCGGCTGCCGGGGATGTTCCATCGCCCTCTTGGATCCGGTCAAGAACGTGCTCGAAATCAGCGCCGCAGCCGGGATCGAGGACAAGTGGAAGCGTGATTTCAAACTGCGCCTGGGTGAGGGAGTGGCCGGCCAGGCAGCCCTGGAAGGAAAGCCAATCTATGTGCCGGACTCGCAGGAGGATGAAGAATTTGTCTTTTTCAGCCACGACGTGCGATCCCTGTTGGCCGTGCCGTTGAGCATTCAGGGCAAAGTGATCGGCACGCTGACCGTGGACAGCGCACAGCCGGCGGCATTTAGCTCGGCCGACGAGCGACTGCTCACCATTGCCGCCTCTCAAGCAGCCATCGCCATCGAAAACGCCCGTCTGTATGCCAGACTGGAGCAACGGGCCAAAAACCTGACCGAGGCATACGCCGAGTTACAAGAGGCGGACCGGCTCAAAGACGAAATGATGCAAAACATCTCTCACGAGCTGCGCACCCCGTTGACGTTCGTGAAAGGTTACGTGGAGCTGCTGCTGGCCGGTGAGGCGGGCCAGATCTCGGAGCAGCAACGCGAGTACCTCAAGATCGTGGCCGACAAGACCAACACCGTCACCCGCCTGGTGAGCGATATTATATTCTTGCAACAAGCCGACCGGATATCCGGCAAAGTGTCACCCGTCTCACTACCCAGGTTGGCGCAACAAGCTCTGCAGGGATGCGCGGCCACAGCGCAAGAGGCCGGATTGACCCTGAAGCTGAACTCACCAGACGACCTGCCTCCCGTGGCCGGGGACGAGGGAAGATTGTCGCAGGTGTTTGACAATCTACTGAACAATGCTATCAAGTTCAGCCCAGAGGGAGGACAGATAACCGTGACCATCGAAGACGTCGGCTCAATGCTACGCACCTCCATTTCTGACCAGGGAATTGGCATCTCTCAGGAACAACAAGGGCGGATTTTCGAAAGATTCTACCAGGTGGATGGCTCCACCAGACGTCGCTTTGGCGGTGCCGGGCTGGGGTTGGCTATCGTCAAACGCATAGTCGAATCTCACAACGGCAAAATCTGGGTCGAAAGCGAACCGGGGCATGGAAGCTCATTCCGCTTCACAATTCCCAAGTATCGGGACTAGACAATATTTGATTATGAAAACTGCCAGCCTGCGCTCCCAGTTGCACGCCCTACCCAAAATCGACCTGCACCGCCACATGGAGGGATCACTGCGCCTCCAAACACTGGTTGATATCGCCCAGGAACACGGCATAGACCTGCCTGGCTACGATATCGAAGCCCTGCGCCCCCTGGCGACAGTGACGGACGAGACACCGGATTTCAACCTCTTTCTCGCCAAGTTCAGGTTCTTGCGCCGCTTTTACCCCACCCCAGAGGCCGTGGCCCGTGTGGCCTACGAAGCGGTGGCCGACGCCGCCAACGACAACATCAAATACCTGGAATTGCGCTTCAACCCCGCCGCCCAGGCCCAACAGAAAGACTTTTCCCTCGACCAGGTCACAACCTGGGTGTGCCGCGCTGCCACCCAGGCACAGCACGATCACGATATCCGCGTCAGGCTGATTCTGCAAATTGACCGGAAGGGCAGCCTGGAAATGGCGAACGATATCGTGGATATAGCGTTAGCCCACCGGGACGACGGCGTCGTTGGCCTGGATCTGGCCGGGTACGAAGTGGCCTACCCCGCTCGCCGCTTTGCCGACGTCTTCCAGCGGGCCAGGCGGGAAGGACTGGGAATAACGATACACGCCGGAGAGGAAGGCGGGGCCGAGAACGTCCAGGAGGCCATTCAAGTGCTGGGAGCAACCCGTATCGGACACGGCGTGCGCTCAATCGAGAACTCGGAGGTCGTGCAACTGATTCGCAACCGGAGAGTGACGTTGGAGGTCTGCCCGACCAGCAACCTCCAGACCGCCGTCGTGAATCGCTTCGGTGCGCACCCACTCCCTGACCTGCTGGCCCTCAATCTGCGCGTGACGATCAACACCGACGACCCCAGCATCAGCGACACGACACTCACCGACGAGTATATGGTCGTCATGATGGCGATGGGAATGACGCTGAAACAGGTTAAACACACAATTATAATGGGGGCCGAAGGCGCATTCCTGCCACCGGACGAGCGGGAGCAGTTGGTGGCGTGGTTCCGGCACGAGCTGGAACTGGAACAGATTTGACAAAGCCGTTCGCGGCAGAACACGGATCGGCAGGATTGGCGGATCGTATCTTGGCCCCCGAAGGAAAAGAATGACAAAATTAATTCGTGACCAGATTGCAAACCTGATCGCCGCCGCGTTGCGCTCCGCGCAAGAGAACGCCGCGCTGCCCAGGTTCGAGATACCAACGATTCCCGTGGAACGGCCGCGCCAGGCAGAGCACGGCGATTACGCCTCTCCCATCTGCCTGCAACTGGCAAAGGTGGCCCGCATGTCCCCGCGCCAGATCGCCGCGCAGGTAGCCGAGTATCTCCCACCGGCCCCATTCGTGGGCCGGGTCGAGGTGGCCGGCCCTGGCTACGTCAACGTCACGCTGGCCCCCGCCTGGCTGACCGCCCAGGTCGAGGAAATTTTGGCAGCCGGGGATAATTTCGGCAATCTGGACCTGGGGCGGGGGCAGCGCTACCAGATCGAATTCGTGAGCGCCAACCCCACCGGCCCCCTCCACGTCGGCTCTATGCGCAACGCCGTCATCGGCGACACACTGGCTAACGTCCTGGCAGCGGCCGGATACCAGGTCGAGCGCGAGTATTACGTCAACGACGCCGGTTCCCAGGTGCGCCGCTTTGGCGAAAGCATCTACGCCGCCTACGCCCAGGCGCTGGGCCGGGACGAAACGTTCCCAGAAGATGGCTATCGCGGCCAGTACGTGGTCGAAATGGGACGCCAGATGGCTCACGAGTACGGCACCGAGTATCTCGAGCTGCCGCGCCAGGAGGCCGCCCGCGCCCTGGGACGGGAGGGGATAGCGCGTATCCTGAAAGTGATGCAGCGCGACCTGGCCGACCTGGGAATCGAGTTCGACACCTGGTTCCACGAGAAAAACTTGTACGAATCCGGCCTGTTCGACCGCATGCTCCAGATATTGCGGGACAAGGGATACATCACCGAACGGGAGGGCGCGACATGGTTCACCACCCCCGATTTGAAGGCGGACGCGGTTCTGATCCGCTCCCCGCAGATCATACCGCAGCCGGACGAGCGCCCCACCTACCTGGCCTCCGACATTGCCTACGCCTGGAACAAACTGGTCGAACGGGGTTTCGACAAGGCGATCTATGTCTGGGGGGCCGATCATCACGGTGACGTGCCCCGCGTCAAAGCGGCGGTACGGGCACTGGGACTCGACCCGGAGCGAGTGGTGGTCATCCTCTACCAGCTGGTCAGCCTGAAGCGGGGCGGGGAGCAAGTTCGCATGTCGAAACGGGCGGGCGAGTTCGTCACCCTGCGCGAGTTGCTGGACGAGGTCGGGCCGGATCCAATCCGTTTTATGCTCCTCACCTGCACGGTTGACGCGGCGATGGATTTCGACCTGGATTTGGCGGTCGAGCAATCGGACAAGAACCCCGTCTTTTACGTCCAATATGCCCACGCCCGCATCTCTGGCATCCTGCGCCACGCGGTTGACCTGGGATGGGACACGGAGGCGGCGGGCGATGTCTCGCTGCTGACCCACGGGAGCGAGTTGAGGCTGGTGCGCAAAATTCTCGAGCTGACCGAGATAGTGGCGTTAGCAGCGGCGCAGTTGGCCCCGCACCACCTGACCTTTTACGCCCAGGAACTGGCCTCCACCTTTAGCGCCTTTTACCGCGATTGCCGGGTGGTGGATCGGGCGGAACCAGAATTGACTCAGGCGCGGCTGACGTTGACGCGGGCGGCCCGTCTGGCGCTGGCGCGCACCCTGGCGCTGCTGGGAGTGAGTGCGCCGGAGAGGATGTGAGGGTGGGAAATAGGGAGTATGGGGTAGGAAGTATGGAGTATGGAGTAAGGAGTAGGGGGTAAGGATATGGGACTTAGACCGGATCACTGGATTCGCAAGATGGCGCTGGAGCAGCGCATGATCGAGCCGTTCGTGGATGGACAGGTGCGCGACGGGGTCATCTCTTACGGGCTTTCTTCTTACGGCTACGACATCCGCGTGGCCGACGAGTTCAAGATTTTCCAGCCGGAGATCACGGCTGCCAGGCTTTCCGACGTCCAGTGCGCCTACGTCGCCGGAGTGTTGGACGCGCAGGGGCAGATCGGCTACCAGGCCACCGCCTCACAGGGACGGCAGAGTCTGGCCCTGGCATTCGCCGGCGCGAACCGCGCGATGCTGGAAGGATTGCAAGCGGTCATCGGCACGGGCCGGATACGCGAGTCCGAGAGCGAACGCAGCGAGTTGATCGTGAACAAGCCGGCTGACGTGCAGTACGTCCTCTCGCAAATATGGCCCTATCTCGCGCACCGCCGCGACGCGGCATCCCGCGCCCTGGCCGAGTTAAAGTCGAACAAATCCATCATCGTGGACCCCAAGAATTTCGATTCTGCCTCGCTCGTTGATTTCAAGGGGAGTACGTGCGTCATCCCGCCCAATTCCTTCGCCCTGGGCCGGACGGTCGAGTATTTCCGTATTCCACGCAGCACCCTGACCATTTGCCTGGGGAAAAGCTCGTATGCCCGCTGCGGCATCATCGTCAACGTGACCCCCTTTGAACCATCCTGGGAAGGATACGTGACGCTGGAGATCAGCAATACCACCCCGCTGCCGGCCCGGATTTACGCCAACGAGGGCATTGCCCAGGTGCTGTTTTTCGAAGGGGACGAGGAGTGTGAAACCTCTTACGCCGACAAAAAAGGCAAGTACCAGGGACAACAATCCATCGTCCTGCCCCGGCTGTGACGTTGACGGCTGGAAATTTCCGGCTATAATTAACTTGCGGGCGGTTAGCTCAATTGGTCAGAGCGCCTCCCTTACAAGGAGGAGGTTACAGGTTCGAGTCCCGTACCGCCCACCAACAATGCCGTGCGCTATGCGCACGGCATTGTGACCTGTTTACCGCTTGCACAACCCTGCTTCTGGTGTTACAATCCCCCTCACAGCGCCACGTTTGCCCTGGCACAACTCGCTAGTATAATA
>CAYNVC010000018.1:0-15642 GCA_964400615.1 uncultured Anaerolineales bacterium
CAGTGCCAAAACGGGCGCTACAATTGCCCGTGGCGATCAGGAGGGCAGGGTGCGCCTCCAACGCACGCCGGGCGAACTCGTTCAGCAGGGCCGTCTTTCCTCGACCGGCATCGCCAGTGACGAAGAGCACGTTCCCCCGACCCTCCAACGCCGTTGCGAGGAACCGGTTCATCCGCTCAAGCTCTCGCTCCCGGGCAACAAAGACGGGCTTTTCGTTCTCCGGCAGCGCTTTCTCGTTCAGGAAGGATGGCCGTTGCGCCGGCTCGTCGGGAAGGTAACTGGTGGGCGCGTCAATTGTTCGTTCCTCCCCGTTTCGGATCTGTTCGTATAATTGCACCGTTTCAGCCGCCGGCTCGACGCCCAACTCGTTGGCTAACAAGTCACGAAAAGTTTCATACTGGGCAAGTGCAGCCACCCGTTGACCGGTGAACGCCAAAAGCTGTATCAATTGTTGATGCGATTTCTCCCGCCAGGGATCGAGACCCACCTGCCGCCAGGCGTGTTGGAGTGCGCGGGCGTGATCACCCTGCTCCACGCAACAGGCCGCCAGGCGCTGCAAGGTCTCGATGATGCAACGATGGAGGCGCTCTCGATTGAGCAACGCCCACTCTTCGAAAATCGAACTGTCGCTGATCGAAAACCCTTCCAGAAAACTACCCCGGTACAACTTGACTGCCTCTTCCAATTGCTCGACAGTTTGCTGAGGCGATACCCTGACGTTCAAAAGAGTGGTGAACTTTATCACATCGACCCATGCGTCGCTGGAAACGTTGAACTGGATCGCCTGCCGAGAAATGTGCAAAAAGCTGGGCGTTGCGTCACAGTCGCCGATCACCTGACGGAGGTTCGCCAGGGCGCGACGCAAATTGGCGCGGGCAGACTGCTCCGACGAGTCCGGCCACAACAAGCCAGCGAGCCTTTCGCGACGGTGCGGCCCATCCGCTTCGACAACCAGGTAAGCCAAAAGAGCGCGGACTTTGTCCGAATGGAATCCTGTGGCTGGTTCCCCATCACGGGTTACCTGAAATGGTCCGAGCAGGCGGACCGACAGATTAGGCATACTGTTTCCTAGCCTGGTCAAGCCAGAACCAAGGGGGGCCGCAACTCCGTGGAACAGCCGGTGCGGTTCGGCAAGGCCACCTCGAAACCGGCACTGGGCCGGTGTGGTCTGGCGATAAAACTGGTTCTCCGTGTCTGCGTGGTAAAAATCACCCCGGAATATTGAGATGACACGGTAGAGAAATGCAGTAAACAATCACTGGCTTCAATTGTACAACAACAAAAGCAATAATTCAAGTCCTGGCCCACATCCGGGATGTTTTCGGGACGTTCTCGACACGCATAACTAGTACACTATACCAGAAGGAGTTGCTATGAATGCTCCCCTCAGGAGTTCAAAAGAGCCACCAGATTACCTTTCGTACCTGCTGCGCCTGTGGCGGGTGAGTGAGGATAAGACGGTTTGGCGGGCGTCTCTCGAGAGTTCGTACACCGGTGAGCGGAAAGGATTCGCCGACATAAACGACCTGTTTGACTTTTTGCAAGCGCAAATCAGCACGCCAACCGGCGGGGAGCCAGACCTGATTGATCGAGATAGCGCGGTGAAAAACGAGGAGGTGAAACACGGCATCTAAAATTGACACGCACAGAACCCTGTTTATAAAAATATCGCAACCGCTCAGGTTAAGCCATGCCGGCTGTAAGAGCCGGTGCAGGATTGTTTCCTAATCCGGTAACACCTGTTTTTCGCGCCCACACCGCCTGTTCTACAGCGACGTGGTCCCAACCACGAATCAGCCTGAGCAATTGCAAAATGTTTACCACTATTCACGAAGGAGAAAAATGAAACGGTTAATGACAATAGCCATTATGCTCGTCGTCGCGTCAATGCTGTTCTCAGCCTGCGCACCGGTTGCCGAGACGGTCGTAGTGAGGGAAACGGTCGTAGTCACGGGCACGCCAGGGGCAGTAGAAGTTGTCACAGCAACACCCAATCCGGCAGCGACAGAAGAGATAGAGGACACGTCTAAATTTGGCGGCACGCTCATCGTCCAGGTCGCCGGTATGATACAGTTTGACTTTGCACAATGCGCCGATGATGATTCCTGGCATGTGATCTCCAACGTCTATAGCACTCTGTATCGCGTCAACCCGGATCAGACCATCTTCCCCGACCTGGCCGTCTCCTGGGAGTACGAGGACGATACGACCCTCATTCTCCACCTGCGCAAAGGCGTCATGTGGCAGGATGGCAACGATGTCTTTCCCGAAGGGGAGAGCCGTGAAGTCGTGGCTGACGACGTGGTCTACTCGATCAACTATGGCGTAGAGATGGAAGGCTCAACCCTGTCCGCCGGTTTCCTGGCAGCCTTTGACTCAGTCGAGGCCCTGGATGACTATACCGTCCAGGTGAACATGAACACACCCGACGCGCTCCTGATGTCTGGCGCACGAGGTTTGGGGCACATCGCCATCATCCCCCACGAGGCCGTGGATTACTATGGCGACGATTTTGGCCTCAACCCCGTCGGTTCGGGACCGTTCGAGTTCGTCGAGTACAGCCCCGATGAGCAAGTCGTCCTGCGGCGCAACGAGGACTATTGGATAAAACCGTACCTGGACGAGGTCATATTCAAGATCATCCCCGACGAGGACGCCGCCCTGATCGCGTTCGAGGCTGGCGAGGTAGACTATGTCGGGAATGTACCCAAGGATGACGTCGAGCGTCTCCAGGACGACACCCGCTTTATTCTCCAAACCAATGGCCTCCAGTGTGCGCCGTGGATCATGTTCAATCTGGCCGTACCATACTTCCAGGACCAAGAGTTCCGCCAGGCGTTGGCCTATGCCCTGGATATCGAGGGCATCAGCAAAAATATCGAAGGTAATTTGTACGCCGGTGGCTGCGGCATCGCAGGCAAGGGCGTACCCGGCTACGACCCGAATTTGTGCAAGTACTTTCCTTACGACACAGAGGGAGCTGCAGAGCTGTTGGCCGGGTTGGGGTGGGCGGACAGCGACGGCGACGGTGTACTGGACAAGGACGGCGAGCCGATGGCGTTCGAACTAGAGGTCTGGAACATGGGCACTATGCCCCGCTACGGCGAGGCCGTCGCTATGCAGTGGAAAGAAGTCGGGATTGGAGTAGAGTTGCAGACCGTCGAGTTTGGCACCTGGATCGACGATATGCTGGGCGGCAGCGAAAAAGCCTTTATGGCCGCCGGCTTTTGCACCGACGGTGGCTTGAACGGCGTCTTTGGCCGGGAAGCAGCCACATCTACCGCCCTGAACTATGATATGCCAAACGTTCACGACGCGCTGGACCTGGCCAACGTCACCATCGATCCGGGCGAGCGAGATAACATCCTCCGCGACGCTCAGGAAACCCTGTTCTCTCAGTACTATGCCATCCCAATGCAGCACAGTTCCGGCTACGGCGCTACGCGCTCCTGGGTACACGACTGGACCGGGATGTCCTGGACGGCGAATTTCTGCACCGAGAACAACAATGTTTGGGTGTCGAAATAGCCACATGGGCCTATGTTACCATAGCTGTAGCGTGTGAAATCTAGGCCGAGACAGTAGCTTGAGGGGCCGGTCGGGTCTGTTGCTCCGGCCGGCCCCTTTTCGTAGGAGGGTGTTGTGTGGAATTATATCTTGCAACGGTTTTTGACTCTCATTCCTTTACTACTTGCGATCTCGTTGGTCACTTTTATCCTGATCCATGTAGCTCCTGGCGACCCCATCGCGACCAAGTTCGGTCTGGAATTCAAAGATTTGGACCCGGAGAGGCTCGAACAGATCCGCGAAGAGTTGGGCCTCAATGACCCCTTGCCGGTACAATACCTGCGCTATCTGGGCAACCTGCTCAAAGGCGATATGGGCCAATCCCTCACCACCAGGAGGCCGGTTAGCGTGGAAATCCTTTCCCGCTTCCCGGCCACGCTCCAACTGACAACCGCCTCGATGCTCTTTGTACTGTTGATAGCTATTCCACTGGGCATCATTTCGGCTGCAAAGCGAGGCTCGTGGGTGGATAACATCTGTATGACGGGGGGACTGTTGGGCGTAAGCATGCCCTCTTTCTGGTTCGGCATTATGTTGATGCTGCTCTTTTCGCTGAAATTGGGGTGGTTACCTACCACCGGACGGGGCGATGGCACCACAGTGGGCTTGCTCAAGGCATTGATCATGCCGTCCGTCACACTGGGCACCGGGCTGATGGGTCTGGTTACTCGCTTGATGAGATCGAGTATGCTCGAAGTCTTGAACCAGGACTATATGCGGACAGCGCACGCCAAGGGGCTGAGGCGTTCGGTGGTACTGCTTCGGCATGGATTGAGGAACGCGCTCATCCCGGTCATTACCGTCGTGGGCACACAGTTTGCCAGTCTGTTGGGCGGCACTGTTATCATCGAGTCAGTATTCGCCTGGCCCGGTATCGGCAGGTTGGCGATTGACGCCATCTCGCGGCGCAACTATCCGGTGATTATGGGCACTGTACTGATCTTTGCGGTCACTTTTGTGTTGACCAACTTACTGGTCGACATCGTGTACACTGTGGTTGATCCACGCATTCGCTACAACTGAGAAAAAAAAGATATGACAGAAACAAGCTCCCACCTCATTCGATCTTCTTCGCTGTGGATGGATGCATGGCGCCAGGTGCGGCGTAATCGGTTCGCAGTAACAGGTATGGTCATTCTAGTGGTGCTGGCAATCGTGGCCGTCGGTGCACCGTGGATCGCGCCCTACGACCCCGCCGAGTACGACATGGCAAAAGGCATACAACCTCCCCACTTCCCGGAACACATCCTGGGCACCGACGAGATGGGCCGAGACGTGTTGAGCCGTCTGATCTATGGCAGCCGCATCTCGTTGTGTGTCGGGGTGATCGTCGTTGGAATTGCCGGCAGCATCGGCGTGACACTGGGCGCGATCAGCGGGTATTATGGCGGTATAATTGATCAAATCATCATGCGGGTAGTAGACGTTGTGTTTGCCTTCCCATTCCTCGTGCTGGCCATCGCTGTGGTGGCAATCGTGGGGCCTAGTCTGACGAACATGATGATTGTGTTGGGGTGCGTCAGTTGGATCGGGTACGCGCGGTTGGTGCGGGGGCAGGTGCTCTCACTGCGGGAGCGGGAATTTGTCATGGCTGCCCAAGTAATCGGCTCCAATGACTGGCGCATCATCTTCCGTCACATCCTGCCCAACTGTTTGGGCATCGTAGTCGTGCAGGCGACTTTTGGTGTGGCCGGCGCAATCCTGGCCGCCTCGGCGTTGAGTTACCTGGGGATGGGTGCACAACCTCCCACAGCGGAATGGGGTGCGATGCTGAGCATGGCCAAGAAAAACATTCGCCACTACCCCTTCCTGGCCGTTGCGCCTGGAGTGGCGATCATGATCACGGTAATGGCGATCAATTTTGTGGGCGATGCTCTGCGTGACGCGCTGGACCCCCGGCTTCGCAACTGAGAGAAAAACAACCGTTTGACTAAACAGCTTACAAGGAGATACGCAAGATGAAATTGCAGGATATTCTAAATATTCTCGACGATGTGCCTGATTACCAGGTTTTCCTCACCGTAGACGAGCTAAAGGCCAGCGCACAACAACTGGCAAATGATCACTCCGATGTAGTAGAGATTCTGCCCGTCGGCCATTCGAGGCAAGGTGATCCGATCAACGCGCTCAAAATAGGCAACGGGGCTAACAAAGCCCTGCTCTTTGCCATGCCCCACCCCAACGAGCCTATCGGCAGTATGATGCTGGAATACTTGTCACGCCGCCTGGCCACGGACGAGGCGCTGCGCGAATCTCTGGACTATACCTGGTACATGATCAAGTGCGTCGACCCCGATAGTACTCGCCTCAACGAGGGCTGGTTCAAAGGGCCGTTTTCGACCGTTAACTATGCGCGCCATTTTTACCGCCCTCCATCCTTCCAACAAGTAGAGTGGACGTTCCCCATTGATTATAAAACACTCCACTTCCACGATCCACTGCCCGAGACACAGGCGCTGATGACACTGATCGAGCAAATAGAACCGAATTTCATCTATTCATTGCACAATTCGGGGTTTGGTGGCGCATATTTCTACATCTCGGAAGACGCGCAACCACTGTACGAACCGTTCCACCAGGTTGTAAAAAGCCAGGACCTTCCTCTCCACCTGGGTGAGCCGGAGATGCCCTACGCCCAGGTGTACACTGACGCGATCTTTCACGTGCCACCGATCTCGGAATTGTACGACTTTCTCGAAAAGCAGACCGGCGGCGATCCAGCCGAGACCATCTTGGGTGGCACCTCTAGTTTTGACTATGCCCGGAAATTTGGCGACCCATTCTGCCTGGTATGCGAGATGCCCTATTTCTACAATCCGGCCATCCACGACACCTCGCCGTCGGATATGATACGTAGAGATGCCATTCTGCAAGGTCTCGAACAATCCAGAAAAGACATTGGCCTTTTGCAAGAACAATACGACGCGGTCAAGGGTGAATTGACCGTATCCTCACCGTTTCGCTTTACCCTCGAAGAAACTCTGCGAACGTTTTCCGAGTATATCCAGGCCCAGGAAAATTGGGCCAGGACGGATCCACAGACCGAAAAAGTAGCGACCGTGGCGGAAAAGTTCGATAGCCTGGTCATCCACAGCTTTTACCAGCTACTCAGTTTGGGTATGTTCGTTCGCATGATCGAGGCTCAAATAGAGGCCACGGGAGAATCATCGGCGCTACGTTCCGCGCTCGAAAATGCCAGGGCTATCTTTGAGACCCACCACACTGAACTTGAAGCCAAATTGGATTACGAGGTGATCCCGATCCAGAAACTGGTGCGGGTTCAATTGGGCAGCGCTCTGCTGGCGGCAGGTTATGCCGCCGAGCGAAGAGCGGCAGGAGAGGTGTAAATTCATCGTCGGGCAACGAGAACAAAGAGCGCTACCAACCCGGTAGCGCTCTTTTATAACAAGTGTCTGGGTGCTCGCTATGCGAGTCGAGGCGCTCGACTGTTCACGGCGGCGCTGGCCTGCGACGTACTCGGCACCGGCTCTTGCAGCCCGGCACCTCGCGGCCTCACAAGCCCTCTAGCTCCGTGATGTCTCGCGCCACACGCCGCCCCATCTCCACCGCGTAATTGCTACCCCTGTCCCAGGGATAGACCTGGCTCATGTTCGCCAGCCACAGGCCGGGGATGGGGGTCGCCAGCGCGGGGATGTTGCGCGAGTGGTCGAGTGTAGGCACAGGTTGGGCGTACCTGGCGGCAAACATCCAACTGGCGCGTATCCAACCCGGCTCGAACTCGGGATTGATCTTGACCAGCCCCGGCAAGTAGGTCTCCAGTAGCCGCTCCTTGCTATAGCCCAGGTAGGGGTGGTCGGGCGGCAGGTAATCGCCGCAATAGACCAGGTGGTCGCCGCCGTAATGTTCGGACGAGATATAATTGGTGTGCTCGACCAACCCCATAAACGGCAGCCCCTCCCCGGCGGGGACGTTGATCCAATAATGCTCCCCGGTCAGGCGGCGCTCGAGGGCCAGAACGAGCACCAGCGCACTCATTGATTTGAGGCGGTTCAGTTGAGCGGCATAGTCGGCGGGGAGATTGGGAGCCAGGCGCAGCATCTCCTGGGGGGAACAAGTGGCGATGACACGGTCGTGCTCGGCTGTGCCCGCCTTTACCTTGATCCGCAACCGGCCATCAATGGTGGAGCGGATCGATTCTACCGCCGTCTCTAGCCGCACCCGCCCCCCCTGGGCCTGCACCCGCTCGGCCAGCAGGTCGGCAAACCCCTGGAACCCGCCGACGAAATACCCCAGGCGGGCGGTGCGTTTGTGCAGCCTGGCCCACATCCAGGCCATGTTCACCTCCCGATAGTTCTCGGCACCAAATTTACTGACGAGCAGCGGCTTCCACCACAGATCGTAGGCCCGCTTGCCCACCGCCCGGCGCAGCCACTCGTCCGCCGAGACGTGCTCCAGCGAACGCCAGTTCCTGGTCAGGGTCAGGTAGAACGAGACCAATCCCACCCGCAGCCGGTCTACCAACGGCGAGGGGGTGAACTGGAGCACGCGCACTGCACGGTGCAATTGGGAGAGAGGGACGAGCTCGAGCGCGGGGACGGGACTATCGAGCGGGTAAATCTGCCCCTGGTGGTAAACGGAGGTGGTGGGCCAGGGAAAGAAAAGCCGCTCCTCCACACCCAGTTCTTTTACCAGGCCAATGAGGTCGCTATCGGAGGCGAACCAGTGATGATAAAAGCGGTCGAGCGGCCACTCCCAGCGTTCGTCGCGGAAGCCGCCCGCCAGCCCCCCAACCTGGGGCTGCGCTTCGTAGATGGTGACGGTGTGTCCTCGTTTGGTCAAGTCGTAAGCGGCAGTCAGGCCGGTTATGCCAGCGCCGATGATACCGATGTCCATAAACTCAAGCTCCTTTGGCTCGTCTACCGCTCCCCCCAGGTTGGCACGGGGACGACCGGGGCGCGAGAGCGGTACTCTTCCGGGTAAACGGTGACGAATTTGCCATCAATGACCTGCAACAACAGCACCGGATGAGTGTTCTGGCCCGTCTCGTCGAATTTGATGGGGCCGAAAATGGTATCCTGCAAATCGGTCTCGTCGAGCGCGTTGCGCACCGCCAGGCGGACGTCCGCCAGGTTGGCCCAATTCAGTGATTCGTCCTCTCCCCCCACCCGCTGGATAGAGTCGGCGGCGACGTGGAGCGCGGTGTAGGTCAACACGGTGCGCAGCGCCGGCTCGTCCCCTTGATACCGCTCGCTAAAAGCCTGGGCAAACCCGGCCGCGCTGCGTCCGTTGGCGTCTTGCCAGTTTGCATCCTCGGCCCATTGCCCCACGGCGATGGTGTACTCGGCGTCCGGCCCAGCCTGCAAAAAGTCGCCGCTGACGAACCCGCCGGCGCTGCCCAGGTACAACCGGGGGTTCAAATCCAACTGGTGGCACTCGTGCATCAGGAGAATCGCCTCGTCCAGATAAGAGACGAAATAGAGCACGTCGGGGTCGGCCTCCCTGACGCGGGTCAAGAGGGCGGTGTAATCCTGACCGCCGCTCTCGTAAGGCTCGTAGGCGACCAGTTTCAGACCACGCCCGGCGGCATTCGCGGCCGCCGCCACGGCCCCGCTCTCCCCAAAGAGAGATTCGTCGTAGACGATAGCCAGGGTGGCCCCGCTGCCCAGGTTCTCCTGCGCAAAGTCGAGCGCCGCCCCGGCATACGCCGCCGATGGGGAGCAAACGCGAAACACCCACTCGTACCCCATCTCTGTGATCAGGTCGCTGGTGGAGGTGGGAACCAGAAATGGTATCTCGTAAAAGTTAGCCACGCCGACTGCCGGCAGGGTGGCCGCGCTGGAGGTCGTGCCCATGATCAGCAACACGTCCTCGCCGGCCAGCCTCTTGACCGCCAACTGTGCGCCGCGTGGCTCGGAACCATCGTCCTCGTAGACCAGTTCCACCTGGCAGCCCAGAACGCCCCCGGCGGCGTTGACCTCGTCCAGCGCCATCTCGTAGCCACGCCGGTACTCTTGGATCAACGGGGCGCGTCGCCCTGTCTCCGAGATGATGACCCCCATCCGGACCGTTCCCCCCTCGAATGGACATCCGCTTCCGCTCCCGCCCGTGCGCCGGCAACCCCCACCGAGCAGTCCCATCAGTATCAGCAGCGCCACCAGCGCTTTCCCGTACTTCAATTTGCACCTCACTCTGATTCCGGCGTCGGCTCCAGGGCCGTGATCTCGACCACCTGACTGGTGTGCAGGTCGCCGTTATAAGCGGTCAAAATAAACGTGGTGGACTCGTCAACCTGCACGGTGATCGAGTCCCGCGCCGCCAAACCGGAGCGCGTCTCCAGGCCCGACCCGGTGATCTCGATATTGGTGGTCGCGCCGACAACCGACCAGGTCAATTGCACCTGGCTGCTGCTGCCGCTGGTTACCTGGTTGGGCGCGGCGGTAAAGAACTCGATTGTCGGGGCCTGCGGGGCCGGGTTGACGACGACGCTGCGCACCGCTCTGGTTTCCGCTTCTGCGTTGGAGGCGGTCAGGACAAAATCCATCGTCTGCGCTGGCGCATAGGTGGTGCTGCCGCTGGGAGGATAGACGGTGGTCAGGGGCGAGATCGTCACGGTGTCGGCCCCCGCCACCTGCCAGGTGATCGTCACGCTCTCCCCGGCCGTCACCTGCTGGGGCTGCACCTCGAACGCCTGCACCTCCAGGACGGACGCGGCGACGCGAACCATCACGCTCTTTAGGGCTATACCGGAACCGCTCTGCGCCTCCAGGGCATAGACCGTGTTTTCCCCCGGCGAGACGGTGCGCTGGCCGATGTACTCCTCCGGGGGAATGACCTCGGCGATTCCGTTGGCGGTGAGGATCACCTTGCCGGCGTCGCTGACCGACCAGTACAGAGTGACCGATTCTCCCTGGGCTATTTCTGTGTCGTCCACCGAGAACGTCTCGATGGCCGGAGTGCGCGGCATCACGATCACCGTCTCCTGCGCCTGCTCGCTCAACTGGGGCAAGAGCCGCGAAAGCCAGGTGTCGGCCTTTAACACATAATTACAACTGGTGGCGGGGGAATCGGTCTTGGCCCCGGCAGATCCCTCTACCGGGCCAATGCCCTCGATCTCTAAATTCGTCACAAATGGAGAGACGTTCCATGTCAGCCGCACCGACTCGCCCGCCGAAACGATCTCTGGCTCGATGCCAAAATCGTTTATCCGGGGGCGGAACGTGACCACCGTGGCGACGACCAGCAGCAGCAGGATCAGCGCGGTCAACCAGGGGCCGATGAGTGGTTTGCTCCTCAGTTGCCCCATCAACGCGCGGGGTGACTGTTTATCTTGGAGCAGGCTGACCGTGACCGCATACGAGTAAAAGCGCTGGCTCAGCCCCCACAGCTTGCGCGTGTGAGGCGTGATGTGGATGGGGATGTCGAAGGGATGTTCGGGCGGGAGGCGCATCTCTGCCTGCCGGGCAAACCCGGCTTCCTCCCCCGGCGCTATGATCTCGAACCCGCAGGCCCGTTCGTCGTCCTCGGCCTCGACGCGAAAGAGGGCCACGCTGTTTCCCCGGTTGACTATGGGAACGATCACCTGCCCCGATTGCCGCCGCCAGGAGACAGTTTGCCGCTTGGGGGTCAGCTCCCCCACCCTGAACTCGTAATATGGGTTCACGGTCAGGGCGGCCCCGCGCCGGCTGCTGCGGCCGGGGTAATTGGGAGATGTCACCACCACCGAGAATGGGTGCCCTCCCGCCCGGCTGGCGGGCCGGCGCGG
Organism: uncultured Anaerolineales bacterium; assembly: GCA_964400615.1. Lineage (GTDB taxonomy): Bacteria > Chloroflexota > Anaerolineae > B4-G1 > B4-G1 > B4-G1. The sequence goes on from CAYNVC010000018.1 coordinate 11,291, forward strand.
GGGCGTGATGGAGATGGTCACGCTGGCACGCTCACCCTCGTTGAGGTTGACCCTGGGCGGCGAGATAGTGACCCAATTCTTGTCCAGCCCCTCCACCCGTACCTCGAACGCGGCCACGATGTCGCCGCCGTTGACGATGGTCAGCCCGGCGGTCGCCGTCTGTTCCACGTCAATTGTCCACTCCCGCTCGTCAATTTCGGTGACGATCACCTCGTCGAGCGCGTCGGGAGGGGGCGCAACCGGACGGGCTGCTCCTCCACCCTGAGCACCCCCATCCGACCCCGGCAGCGCCGTCCCCGGAGATGGAGGGGAACCACCCGTTCCCCGGCGCATCACCGCAGCCAGGCCAGATTTTCCCCCTGGTATTTTCGGCGCGAGTTTTTTCCCCAGCGGCAGCCGCATCCCCTGGCCCAATTTACCCAGCCAGCCCTTGCCCCGCGCGGCGGACGTTTTGCCAGGCCCGGTTTCGGTCAATTGCGCGGCGGGGGACGGGCCGCTCACCTCGCCCGCGCCTCCAATCGGGATGATGGTGTACCCGCCGATTTCGAGCGTGTCCCACGCCCGCAGTTCCGTGGGGAGGTCGGGGGAAAGGGGGCGTCCGGCCAGAGCCGTCTCCCCTTCACGGCTCAGGATCACCAGGCGGGCGGGCTGCTGCGCGTAATCCAGCACGGCGTGAAAGAGAGCCACGCCCGGCCCGTCGAGAACGACGTCGTTATCGGGGTGGCGGCCGATGTTGACGACGCCCTTGAGGGGATCGAGGGCGTGAAACTTGATTTTTCCGTCCGGGCTGATGATTTCCAGGTGATCCATAGTATGGCGGGTACAAGTGGGTTTGCTCGTCGGGTCTCTGCTAGACGAGCACCACCCACAACAATGCTCCCAGCAGCAGGAACGCGCCCCCGACCAGCGCCGCCAGGGCAAAAAAGGGCCACAGGTGGCGCAGCAGGGGGACGCGCTCGATTTGAATCGTCCCCTCTCGAGTCTCCGCCGGCCCCTCCTCCAACCCAACCGGCCTGGATGTCACCGTAAAAGTGTAACTCTGGGTCTGAGCGGGGCGCTTGAGCGGCGCGACCAGCAAATCGAGCACCAGTGCTCCACCCGGCTCGATGGGGGGAGTCTGCGCCCACACGTCAACCACGGTCTGGGTGATAGGCTGGGGCGCAGCCCGGTGGCGCTGAACCGGGGCCGCTTTCCTGCCCGGCGCGGGGGCGGCCTCCAATTCGGACGAGCGGGCCGGACGCCTGGCTTTGGACATGCGGCGGGGAATTTTCTGCGCCCGGTTCATCACCTGGCGGGGGACACGCTCGACGCGGCCAATCCGCGTCTGCTGCTGGCGCAGGCGCGTGGACATGTTCCTGAGCGGCCGGCCGAGCGAGGCAGGTAGAAAAGCGCCCACGGCCCCCAGTACGTCGGCGGCGACCTGCCCCATGCCCAACACCCGGCCTGCTTTCCGCCGCGCTCCCGCCAATTGCTGCCCCCCCTTGCCGCGCCGCGCGGGTGCACTCGATCCGGAGCGCCGCGCGGCAACCGGCTCGAGCGTCTCCACCGCCGGCTCCGGCTCTGCTCCCACGCCGGTTCTCGTCACCTGGCGGCGGTGCAGGTTGACCCCCTCCAGGGCGAACTGAAAACCGAGAGCGCCGGACTGCTCCTCGGCCAGCAACCGGTAGCCGGTCTGTACATTCCCCAGGTTCTCGATCTCGACCCGGCAGGTCTGCGCGTACCTCTTTTTCTGCCACTGGATTATAAAGAGGAGGACGACCAGCGCGACGAGGAGAAGGAGGGCAAGGGAGACGAGCAAGATACCGGCGAGCGCGTACTGCTGCCACCTCAACTTGCGCCGGAACTGCACGGTGAGGCTATCCTCCCCCGTGCGCCCCAGGACGTCCTGGGCGCGGGCCGTGATAGTGTGCTCCCCCGCCGGGTGAGCGTCGCTCTCGACGAGAATCAGGTAGGGGGGTTCTTCCACCCGGCCCAGCGATTGACCATCCAGCAGGAACTCGACCCCGGTCACGTCCACCGCCGCATCAACCTGCGCCGTGACGGTGATCGCCTCCCCGGCCTCGATCTCTTGGGGAACGGAGAGCGTCACGCGCACCTGGCCGGACATAGCCACGAACTCGCTCTCCACCCGCCCGGTTCCCTCCGCGCCGGAGACCCCGATTGAGAGAGCGTGCGGCTCGTCGTCGGCCGGCAGGCTCGACCGGAAGCTGATGCGGTATCCGCGCCGCAGCAGCCAGGCGATTTCCTGCAAGGTGGGCTTGATCCCGGACGGGTCCGAGAGTTGGTAGACCTGGCCCTGAGTCGGCGCGGTGAACGTGGTAAAGGCGTCCGGCTGACCACCCGGCTCCAGGGAAATGACGTAGACGATCAGCCCCGCCTGCACGGCCCGGTCGAGGGCCTCGGCGGGAGCGGCGCCCTCCGGGGACGCGCCGCCATCGGTGACGACGACGAGCGCGGTGCGGCCCGATTGACGCGCGGCGGCCAGGTTCGCCGCCTCGAGCACGGCATCATCCAGGGCGGTATAGTCCCCGCCGACGGTCAGGCCATCGAGAGCGGCTTTCATCTCGTCCGCACTCGCGCCCGCGCCCTGCACGACCCGTGCCCAATCCTGAAAAGCGATGAGGGCGATGCTATCTTGCCGCCCCAGGGTGGGGAGGAACGACTCGACCCCGGCCCGGACTTGGGTCAGTGTTTCCTCCGTCGTGTTCAGATCGAGCGCCAGGATGAAATCAATGTCCAGGGTGTCGTCCTTGTTCACGACGACGGAGGCGGAGGGGACGGGGCTGTCGTCCTCGGCAACCGTGAAATCTGCCGCCGTCAGGGTGTCCACCGGCCAGCCGTCCGCGCCCAGCACGGCGACCTGGGCCACCACCTGGGGAAAAGCCCGGTCATTCACGCCAGCGACGGCGACGGCCAGGTTGCCATCGCTCTGCGCAGCGACGCGGCCCCACGCTGCCAGTCCCAGGAGCACAAACAGCGCCCCGGTGGCGCATATCCTGATCGAACGGGGGACTGTCTTCATCCTGTCACCTGGCCTGGGGGAGTCAAACGCAATTCGTGGGCGTAAAACGGGAGAATCTGGATGATTCGAGATACGGTAGCCGCCTCGCCCGCGTACGCGCCGGGAGCGGTGACGCGGACAAGGACGAGATGTTCACCTGCCGGCGGGTCGGGCCGCCGGGGGTGCGAGAGGCGCAGCGGGACATCTCTGGCGGCGTTGGGGAACAGGATCGGCCCCGGCCCGATCTCGCAGCAATCGGGCGGCAACCCCTCCAACTCCAGTTTGAACTGTACGCCGGTCTGGTTCCCCAGGTTGCGCACCGTGACGCGCCCCTCGATTGGGGTATCCGGCCCCAGCTCTGTTTGAGAGAGAGAGAGGGACACGCCGATCTGGTCCGAGCTTTCGAGGACGGGGGTGAGGTCGGCGGCGTGGGTGGGTGATTCTTCTGCTCCCGGCAGGCCACCGGGAGCAACCCCAGCACCGCGAAAGGTGCAGGTGAAATCTCCGATTTTGATGCTCTCTCCGGGGAGTACGTCCACGGTCGTGCGGGGGGCGAGCACCCTCGTGCCGCTGCTGCCCAGCAGGATGTCGCTATCTCCAACGTTGACCAGGCGGTACCCCGCCACGGATGGCAGGGAGAGCACCTGGAGGCAGCGGTCTGCAATCCACCCACCGCTGCGGCTTTCGAGCACGATGTCGTTGCCGGGGGCGCTGCCGATGTGGACGAGCGTCTTTTGCAGCGGGAACGTCTTGTGCCAGCCGTCCTGGTCGGCGATCTCGATTCTGTTCTGTTGCGGGGCGGAAGTTTGGGTTGGTTCCATTGTCGTTTCAGGTTGATTGTTATCACTCGCTACGACAAACTATACACGCAAATCCCAAATCCGCAAGTGGGAGGCAGTGCCATTTGCGATTGAAATCGCCCCCGGCGGGCTAAAGCCGGTCGTCCGCCTGCGGGGACGAGGACGCCGTGCACACCGCCCGCGCAGGCGGTTTCAACCGTCTTGGCGACTGAAGTCGCCGCTGGCGGGCTTGCAGCCGGTCGTCCCCCTGCGGGGACGAGGCCGCCGCGCACACCCCGCCCGCGCAGGCGGGCGGCCAGCCAACGGCTCAACAGGGGCGGTTTCAATCGCTGAGTTCCAGCGACCGAGGTCGCCCCCGGCGGGCTAAAGCCGGTCGTCCGCCTGCGCGGATGTGGCCGCCGCACCGCCCGCGCAGGCGGGCGGCCAGCCAACGGCTCAACGGAGGCGGTTTCAATCGCTGAGTTCCAGCGACCGAGGTCGCCCCCGGCGGGCTTGCAGCCGGTCGTCCGCCTGCGCGGACGAGGACGCCGCCCCGCCCGTCCGCGCAGGCG
>CAYNVC010000019.1:0-15524 GCA_964400615.1 uncultured Anaerolineales bacterium
CGTGCCTCACCGCGGCGGTGGACCGTTCGTTGCCGAAGGGCCCGGCGCGCCCCGGGGCGACGGGCATTCCGCTGTTCTGAGCCGGGCAGCCGGTTTCATCATGGTTATAGGTCTTGCCGTCACATCCGGCGTGGCGGCCATGGTAGTCAGAACCCTCGTAAAACCAGATGACTGTGTCATCGTGCGGGGTGACTTTGCGTAGGCTTCCGAGATCCGAGATGTAGGAATCATCAGCATCAAAGTACCAGGTATCGAGAATTGGAAAAGTTCGGCGCGTGCCTTCGACGGAGACTCCGGTAGCCTCTAATGGCTGATCGGGGTAAATCTGATAGTAGTAGGGTGAGCCGTTGTTGGTAAAGGTGGTGCGGAGTTTGGTCGTGCCGTCGGCCTGCCACTCCCAATAATCCGGCCCCTCGGCAGTCGAGTTGCCGTCCCAGGAATCAATGATGAACAGGTCGAACTCGACCTCGACCTGATCGTGGGAGGGGAGGTTGGTGAGGTCGAGGGTAGCGGCCTCGTTGCCGTAGCGGCCCAGGAATTTGCGGTTTCCGGCGGGGGTGGTAGCGGTTTCGACGTTATCCCACTGAGCGGCGGTGGAGTGATCGAAATCGTAGAACCATTCGGCAACGACGTTGGCCTGGTTGCCAACGATGATAGCATCATTCGAGCCATCGAGGTCAACGGCAGCGTAGGCCCGTCCACCCAGGCCGGCGGTGGGGCACTCGCTCCCGCTGCACGATCCGGCATAGCCGTTGTGGGCCAGGTTCTCGAAGCGATCCGAGCCTTCCGGTTCGTCAAAGGGGTAGACAGCGAGGGGAGCGCGGTAGGCGTCGCGGATCTCGCCATCCGAGAGGGCACGAGGGTAGAGCGTGACCGCGTCTATAAAGCCGTCCAAGTCCTTGCCGTACTGGTACTCGCCATAGCCAATGCGCAGCCGGTCCTGGCCGGTAAAGTCGGAAAAGTCCTGCTCGCCGGAGGCAACCAAATCGCCGTCCGCGTAGAGGCGCTGCCCGCCGACCGCCCCGCCAAAGGTGTGGGCGAGTTGGTGCCATTGTCCATCGCCATAGTTTTCGCCGGAGGAGCAGATCAGTTCGCAATTTTCGTGCGAGCCGCAAGAGTTGTTCCCGCCAAAGCGGTTGCCCAGGCGGGCACAGAGGTTGCCGTTGTGTAGGTAGAGGCTGCGGTCGGCCCGGTAGCCGTGGGTGCCGGGGACGCGGTTGTTGCTCACTTCGTACAGGCCGCAGGTCTGGCAGTTGGCCCTGAACCAGAGAGTGACGGCGTAAGAGGTCTCGGAAACGTCCGTTTTGACAAAGGCCTGGTCGTGGCTGCCGTCGAACTGCACTGCGTTCCCTTCGTGGCCGCTGACGCCGGAACGGGGACAATCGTAGTGGCTGTCGTCCACGCAGTAGCCGTCGTGGCCGTAGCCGGAGGAGTCGGCAAAGTCGTCGGCTCCGGAACCCTCGTCAAAGAGGAGTTGGACGCTGGGGCGCGGTGCGGCGCAGGCCAGGTCGAGGGCGGCGTCCGCGTAGCCGTTTTTGCCGAGCGCCTGGGTGTGGCCGCGCAGCTCGCCGTTCATCCCCACGGCCCGGTAATAGACGTACCGCCAATCAGCATAGGTGTAAAAGATCACCCAACCGCCGTTCATCGGGTCGGCGCTGACGCCGAACACGGGGTTGGGATTCAGGTAGCCAACCTTGAACGGTTCGCTGACGTGCCCTCCGGCAAAGATGCGCCCGCGCAGCGGGTGGCGGTTGCCGCTCTGGTGACTGTAGATGATGAGGGAACGGTGGCCCAGGGGGTCGTAGGCGATGCGGGGCTGGGTCTCGGCGGCGGCAGAGTCGGCGGAGACGGTGTAGGTTGTGACCTGTGTGCCGTTGACCTCGGCTCCGTAGAGATCGCCGCCCCGCTCCCAGACGACGTGGTAGCGGTCGTAGGCGTAGGCGACGTCCAGGCCGCCAATCGCGCCGCTGTCGAGCGTCAGCGTGGGGGAGGAGACTGTGCCGTACTGGTTGATGGAGGCGGCTTTGAGCGCGTCCCCCTCGGCCCAGACGGCCAAAAAGTCGCCGCCACCACCGGCGACGGCGCAATCGCCGGTCGGCTGCCCGGCGGGGGCGGTGAGGCTGCCGACGGTGCCGGTGAGTTGGGCGGTGGGCAGCACCCGCCGCCAGCGGAGGGTGTGAGTGGAACCGTTGTGCGCCGTCCAGACGGTGAGGCAGAGGCCGTCGTCGTTGCAGGCGAGGTCGGGGGAACCGTTGGAGGTGTCGCCCGCGCCGCCGATGGCGAGTTGGCCGCCGCCGGCGAGGCTATCGGCGGTGGCGGAGTAGACGTAGACGCGGTCGCCCATCAGCGCGGCGAGGGCATAGGGAGTGTTCCACTTGTCCACCGGGGTGATGGCAACGCCGTCCGGTTGGGCGCCGACGGCGGTGACGCTGGGCTGGATGGGATCCCACGTCCAGACGGAGGGGGTGTGGAGCTGCGCTTCCAGCGAGGTCTCTAGCTCAATGTCCTGGTTGGCAGCGCCGGAGGGGACGGTGAGGTTGGCGTAGAGGGATTGGGATTGGTCGCGGGCGATGTCAAAGAACATGTCGAGCGGGCCGCCGGTGAGCAGGTCGGGGTCGAGTTCGGTGTTGCCGCGCACCCACAGGTCGGGATTGAGTTCGTTGGCGACGGTGGTGGTGTAGACAAAGGTCTGGCCGGGGCGGACGACGGCGTTGGGGTCGCCAATCTCGGTGTAGAGGCCGATGGGGGAGGTGTTCCAGACGGCGGGGTGGTAGCGGTTCGCCAGCGGGTCGCAGTCGGGGCAGGTGTGGAGGGATCGCTCGAAAAAGTCGTCCATGCCGTCGCCGTCGCCGTCGGCGGCGAGCGGGTCGCTATAGATGCGGAGTGACTTGCCCTCGGCGTAGGTGAATGTCCAGCCGGTTTTGACTTCGGCGTAATCGCTGATGCCGTCGCCGTCGCTGTCGGCGTTGTTGGGGTTGGTTCCCAGGCGAGCCTCCATGCCGTCGTCCAGGCCGTCGTCGTCGGTGTCGGGATCGCGGGGGTCGAAGAATTGCCCCCCATCTGTGGCGGGGATGGAGCTTTTGTCCAGCTCCCAGGCGTCGGAGAGGCCGTCGCCGTCGGTGTCCCAGGTGGTGTCGTCGGGGTCGTTGCCGTTGTAGGATTGGGCCAGCAGGCCGTCGCCGTCGGCGTCGCGGAAGGCCATACCGTCGGCCCAGGAATTCACGTCCACGAACTCGTCCAGGGTGGCGGGGAGGACATCGAACAGAATGGGGCCAACGGTGTCCGAGCCAGAGCCGTCCACCCCTTTTTCGTAGCAGACGGGGACGGGCAAGTAGAAGGGGGGCCAGGGGATAACGATGATCAGCGTCCAACACTCGACGCCGGGGACGGCATAAGCGCTGCTCAGTACCAGGTCTAGCTGGCTGTTGATGCCCGTATGGAGCGCGGTGATAGTGGAGGGAGTGTCGGTCTTCCAACCGGTGTACATACGGTGTCCCCAATATCTGTGGTCGTAGCTCACACGCCACTCGTCGCTGATGTCGCCCAAATCGGCAGAGAGAGATTGGGCGTTGGGGGCCAACCCGTATTTGAAGGTGGTGGAGCGAAGTTGGTCTTTATCGTACATCCACATGTAAAAGCGAGTGCGCCAGTCGTGTGGGTTCTGGTGGGTGATGGTGGTGGTAAAGGTGGTGCTGAACTCCATTTCCGTGCCCTCCACCATCCCCCTGCCGGGATGGACGAAGGCAGAGTCCAGTCCACTCATTCTAATCAGGTCGTCGGCGTCCACGTCTATCGCCAGCTCGTAGGAGAAAATCGCTTTGGTGATGACATCCGTGACCCAGCCGGTGATGGTCCAGTCGGAGCCGAGGATGATGAGGATGATGTCTATCAGGGAGACGATGGCGACGATGATGGTGCCGACGATGGACAGCGAGAGGGCGAACGTGATGATGGCAAGGATGGTAGCGGCGATGGTCTGGGCCAGGAGCATGTCAAAGGCAACGCTGTTGGCGGGGATGTCCTTGGTGACGATGGCATAGATAAAGATGCCCCAGACAATACCGATGGCGATAATCAGCCCGGCGACGATGACGGCTCTGGACATGCCGATGAACTCGGAGGAGTGTTTCAGCACGCGGGCCGTCGCCGCCAGGGTGGAGAGCCTATATAGGGATTGGGCGGTTCTGACGAGGTTGATCGTCTGCAAGATGGGCAGCAGCACCATGCCGGCGAACATGAGCACGCCGACGATAACCGCCATGGTGATTCTAACGCCGGTGTTCATGTACGAGCGGGACAGAAAGACCAGGCCGACCACGACCAGGGCGATCACCATAAGGACGGCCAGCCCCACCGCTCCCAAGCACAGCTTGGATGCCGAGCTCCATTGTTTGACGTTTTTGAGCGTGCGCAGGGCGGCGCCGGCCATTTCGTGGGCGGTAAAGAATTTCTGCTGGTGCATCAAGTTGTATAGTGCCCTGAGGGCCAGGGTAGACTGCCAAAAGTTGCGCATGATCACTTTGTTGACGATAAAGAGAACGGCGGTCGCGCCGGCCTTGGCGATACTGGACCAGACGGGTTTGTCGTAGGTCTGGATGTCGTCCTGGGTCAACAGGTCATCGCCGGATTGGACGGTGGTGCTGACGCCGACGTAGAGGGAGAGGTAATGGGTCTGCCCGACGATGACCGCGCCGCCGCGTACAGCGTTGGGGTCGTCGGCGTCCCGGTATTCGTTCGCAAAGGCAGCGGTGTAGCGGTCGTGCAACTCGTCCCAATATTCCTCAATCGGGTAAGCCTGCCACGCGCCATCTTTGTAGCGGTAGGGCGCCCAGTTGAGTCCGGTGACGGTCTCCACCGGCGCGTCATCTTCGGAGAGCGCCAGGGTCAACCGGTGGGGGTCGTCGGCCGACCATTGGATGGCGTTGTCGTCGTCGTTGACGGATTGGTCCAGGTTGGCGGAGCGATACCGCTCCTCGCGGGCAAAGAGCAGCGTGGGGACGACGGAGGAAGAAAAGTGATCATCGAGTATTTTTGTGGTCTCGGTCGTCGCCAGCGTGTAGAGGGCCTCGTCCAGCGTGCCGTAGGTATAAGTGACGACGGAGAGGTGGTTATCCAACCCCCAGCGTTTTGTCTCGGTGGCGGCGCTGTTGGTGGCGAGGTACCAACGGTTATAGATTTCGGCGCTGGTGATGTCGCGCTCGCCGTCGCCAGAGATGCAGGTATCGTCGTTGGGGTCGTCGGGCGTGCCGTTGTCGTCAATGTCCTCGCAGTCGCTGGCGGCGAGAAATGTCCTTTCCAGGCCATAGGTCAGGTAGAGCAGTGTCGAGTCGTCGCCGGTGTCGTCGTCTGCGGCGGGGTCTTCGTAGATGATGTCATAATCCGCACCGTGGTCTTCGCGCACGTTGAGGCCGGTCAGTGTCCAGTCGTCGTCGTAGGTATGGATGACCTGGAGGTGGTTCATCTCCTTGTACTCGGTGCAGCGGCCATCCTCAAAAGTCTGGCAAATGTCCAGCAGCGCGTTGACCATCCAGACCAGGCGCACCTGGTGGGCGTTGCCCCACTCTGCGGCGGGGAGGTAGCGCATCTTGGCGGAGAAGGCGACGCGCTCACCTCCCACGCTATCTACCACCAGTTGCAGGGGGACGTAGACCGCTTTATCGCCGTCGTCGTTCAACGTTTGGGTAAAAATGCCGTAAGGTTTCAGATCGTCTGCGGCGGGGAGGTTGTCGGGGTCGCCGCTGACTCTGATTTCCAGCATGGGGACCAGTTTCACGTCGCCGTTATCGTTGGGAGAGCGGTCGGTGTCGGTGTTCAGGTCGTAAAAGGTGGCCCCGTCCTGGTCTTGAATCTGGCCTTGCAGGTCGCCCTGGGGCCAGTCGAGGACGTTGAAGGCGTACCAGAGGTGGTCGGGGTTCGTGGGGCGGAGTTGGAACTCGACAAAGGTGGGGTAGCCGGGTTGCAGGTCATCGAGAACGAGTTGGAAGGGGTCGTCGGCGGTAAAAGTGGTGTCCCCCTTGTAGTAGGGGGAGAGATCGAGTTTGTCGGGGACGCCGTCGCCGTCGTTGTCCCGGTCAAAGAGGTTGGGGACGCCGTCGCCGTCGCTGTCGGGCGGGATCTCCCCCTCGGCGCGGCCCGTGTTCCACTCCTGCCCATCCCCCAGGCCGTCGGAGTTGGTGTCCATCTCCAACGGGTCGGTGTACCACATTTTGCCGTTGTAGCTGAACCCGGCGATCTCGTCGCCGTCGCTGATGGTGTCGCCGTCCGAGTCCTCGACCTCTGGGTTTGTGCCCAGGACGCACTCGTTGCCGTCGGTCAGTCCGTCGCCGTCGGTGTCGGCGGGGTCGTCGGGGTCGCACGTGTTCGCGTCGTCGTCGTTGTTCGAGTTACCGGAGGTGTCGCTGGAAGCGGAGAGCAGTGAATAGTCCGTATTGCGTGCTGCGTATTGCGTATTGCGTGCTGCGTGCTGCGCGAGGGGGTCGAGGTTGGGATTGTGGTCGGATGAGGTGAGGATGGCGTTGAGGGTGCGCTGCATATCGCTTTCCTGCTCGCGGGCCTCGGCTGCGCGTGCTCGAGCGGCCTGGCGGCGGGCAAATCCGGCTGCCTGGGCGGATTGTAGCAGCGGGGTGACGACCATAGAGGTGATGATGACCACGACTATGGTCACGTACAGCTTTTTGGAGCGGGAGTAGGCGACGAGGACGACGCAGAAGGCGAACAGGAGCAGGGCAAATGGCGCGTGCGGCGCGAGACGTGAGACGCCAGACGCCAAGTGTGAAACGTAAAACGTGAGGCGTGAGGCGGACGTTGGCTCGAAATTGGCAAAGTCCACCGTGACCTGGGCGCTGACCTCCTGATCGTCGTGGGTGGGGGGAAAGTGGAGGTCGAGTACCTGGCGCACGGGGAGGCCGTCCGCGCCGACCCACAACTCTCCCTTGCCGGTCATGTTGACGTACTGTTTGGGCAGGTCGAGCGAGACGCCGGAGGGAAGCTCGCCGCTGGCGGCCAGTTGTTTTTCCATCTGGTCGCGCATATAGGCGGCGTAGGAGCTGCCGTCAATGTCAAAGACGTAATGCGTGCTGCGTAGTGCGTGATCCGTGACCTGGCGCACGTTTTTGGCGGCGGAGAGAAAGGCCATAAAATCGCCCTGGGGAGCAAAGAGGCTGGTAAAGTTGTTGATCTCTTCCCAGTCCTGCGCCCCCCGGCGGCCATAGGCGCGGTCGCCTTCGACCTTGATCTCGACTCCGCCGGCCCCGTTCAGCACGCTGCCGCCCTGCGACCAGAGGGTGAGGTGGAGCTGGCGGTCGGGGAGGTTGGTCTCCCCTTCCAGGTGGACGGCCTGCGCTTTGCTGACGCGGCCCACGTTGCGGACGGTGGAAAGGGGCGCGGTAGTCTGGCGCACGTCGGCGCTAAAGTCGTAGACGCCGGACTCGCGGGCGCGGGCCCAGACGGCGGCGATGGTGCGCTGCTCCGCCGAGGTTGCGATAGTGGGGAACAGGAGCAAGCTAAAAACGACCAGGCTCAAAGCCAGGAACAGCCAGTAAGAGTGTGAGCGTTTCATATTTTACCCCCTCGTGGTTCGACAAATTCGGAGAGTTGCAGGGGAATCAGGACGGTTCAATCCTAAACAGAGGGTTCCAAATTTTAGGAATTTCGCCCTGGCGCACAGGGGGAGGACACAAACGAACGCTGATTCTCTCTGTCACCTGAGCTGCGCCATCTGCGTCCAGCCGGAGGCATTAAAATTGAACGACCCTGCCCAAACTATGGTTTTTCTCCGCGTTTTCTACGATGAGACGATATTGGCCGTTGCTGGGAGTCAGACAAACTCTGAGCGCCATTTACCCGGTCTTGAACTTTGCAATAGCAACGTGCTCCACCACTGCAAGATTATAGCACCAAGTCACAAATAGAGCAATTTCAGGCGTTTTGCCTGCGTGCTTTCAGCATACGACTTTTGTCGTAGACGACCGTGCACCTTTCTGTTATACTGGCAACAGAAGAACACGGATGGCAGGAAGAACACGGATGGGCAGGATTAACGGATCCCAGCTTGTCCAGCGCCGGCTTTTCCGGTGCGACAACTGAAACGAAACATACACCAATGACATTGTCATCACGAGATACAGAACCACACAAGGAGTAGATAAATGCGTATCCTGGCTATCATCACCGGCGACTATGGCAAGCGGCACGTGGAGAACATCCGCGCCCACGGCCCATCCGATTGGCAAATCGAGGTGTGGCAGGCTCCCTCGGTACTGCCGCCAATCGTGGATTACCCGGAGGATCACATGCCTCCCTCGCTCCCCGCCGCCGACCTGTTGCTGGCCTTTGGCGAGCACAAGGGGGTGGCCGAGCTGGTGGTGGAGGCGGCCCGAATGAGCGGCGCCAAAGCGGTCATCGCGCCGGTGGATCGGGAGGAATGGCTGCCGCGCGGGTTGGCCCGTCAATTGCGCGGCTGGCTGGCCGAGATGGACGTCACCTGCGTCACCCCCAAGCCGCTCTGCTCGCTGACCGAGACCCACTATAACGTCCGTCGCAGCCAGGAAGAGTACAGTGACCCGTTCATCGCCGAATTTGCGCGCTACTTTGGTCAACCCAAGTTCAACATCACACTGAACCCCCAAACAAAGGTCATCACTCGAGCCGAGGTGGTGCGGGACGCCGTCTGCGGCTGCGCCTACCACGTGGCCGAGGGGCTGGTGGGAGTCACGGCCAACGACGCCGAGCAGGAAGCCGGGCTGCTGCACCATCACTACCCCTGCCTGGCCGGGATGGGCGTTGATCCGGATTTCAGCGACACGATCATGCACGTCTCCGGCAACATTATGAAGGAGCAAGTGGGGGAACAGGTGCGACCGTACAAAGAAGTGCGCTACGTTGTACCCGGCAAATTGAGCGAATGAGATTGGGCCTCTCGCGGCTCGTCTGCACATAGTTGCAGATGGAGACGCTTTGATGTATACTACCGGTCGCCTCTGCCCACACAACCGGAGCAACCAATGACCAATCTCACCTCACGCCTCAAACAACTCTTTACCACCACCGGGGGACTGCTCCCCGTCGTCACAGCCTGGGAGGCGCTGCTCGTCGCCCTCCTGGGCACACTCTCCGCGACCGGCCCGCTGGCAGGGTTCGACGTGCCGGCCCGGCTGGGACTGGGCGAGACGGGCAAAGTGGGGCGCATCATCATGCTCTACCACTCACTGGCGGTTCCCTTCGTCGCCGCCCTGGTCTACCTCATCCTGGATAAAGTCCCCTTTGCGGAGAAATACCCGCGCACCATCCGGCCCGCGATCACGGCCGGGTACATGCTCACCAGCGTGGGCGGGTTGGGTTTTGCTTACCTGGGCTGGGGCTGGATCGCTCACAGCATCTTTCTGGTAGGGCTGAGCCTGGTCTTTTACGCGGGCGCGGTCTTGTGCGTGGGACTGTGGCCCTGGCAGGGAGGCTTTACGGTGGAACGGCTGGCCTTTTGGCTGATGGCACTCTACACCCTCATCTCGGTGAGCATCGGCGGGGTGACGGGGTCGTACTTTGGCAACGGCTTCCAGGCGTTCCTGGCCGAGGACGTGGTACGCGACTCTCACAACCTGGGGCAACTTGCCATCATCGCCCATCTGCATATAATGTTGACGTTGATTGACGTGGCGTTGCTGCTCATCGCCGCGCGGACGTTCGACCTGCGGGGGTGGGCGCACAAGTGGACGATGTGGTTGACCGTCGTCGGCGCGACCATCATCAGCTTTGCCACCTGGAGCGTGATGTTTGCCGAAAAGATCGCCCACAAGATCATCAACGTGGGCGCGACGTTCCTGCTGCCGGCGGCGTTCATCGTCGCCTTTTACGGATTTGCACAACTGGCGCGGCAGGGGCTTGACGGGGAACGGGGCACATTCGGACAACGGCTAAAAGCATTGCTGCGCGACCCGGTTCGCCTCGGCATTCTCTTTGAACTGCTCTTTGTCAACGTCGTCGTCACCGGGCCGGGCGTCTATGTCGCGTTCAACCTGGAGACGTTTCGCCAACCTGAACTTTTAGAGATAGAGCGCACCGTCCTGGTGGGCCACTGGCACGTCCTGGCGACCCTCTCGGCGGCAATGGCGCTCTTTTTGGTGATGGATCGGCTGGAAGCGCGGGGCTGGCTGCGCCAGGTCGCCGGGTGGGGAGTGCTGACCGGTTCCACGCTGGCACTTGGCTTTGTCCAGTTCTACATGTTCCGCCAGCCGGGCCAACAAGTGGGGTGGACGATACCCTTTATGGACGTGGGAACCACCATCTTCCTCGCTGGCCTGGCCGTTTTCCTGGTAGAGAGGTGGGTCAATTGGATGCAGAAGCGATAATACAACGAGAGACTGCACGGGCGCGGCTGGCGGACTATTGGTCGCTGATCAAGAGCCTCCAGACCGCGCTCCTTCTTGTGACGGCCATTTCCGCCTATACACTCACGCGCGGGCTGCCATTTGACCCACGCGAGGGGACGTTGATGGCATTGGGGCTGCTGCTCTCCATCAGCGGCTGCACCGTGCTGAACATGCTGCTGGATCGGGACATTGATGGCCTGATGGAGCGTACAGCCTGCCGTCCACTGCCGTCCGGGCGCATTCGCCCGCGCGAGGCGGTGCTCTTCGGCGGGCTGCTCTCGCTGGCGGGGCTGGCGATCTCCTTCAGGCTCGACCTGCGCTTTGGGGTGGTGGTCGCGCTGGGGTTCGGGTTCGACCTGCTGGTCTATACCGTCTGGCTCAAGCGGCGCACCGCGCTCTCCATCCTCCTGGGCGGCGTCTCCGGTGGAATGCCGGTGCTGGCCGGGCGGGTGCTGGCCCTGGGCCGGGTTGACCTGGTGGGGATTCTGCTGGCAGGCTCGATTCTGCTCTGGATACCCTCTCACATCCTGACCCTGGCGACGCGCTACGCCGGCGACTATGACCGCGCCAGAGTGCCAACCTGGCCCAACGTCTACGGCCAGCGGGCGACTCGCTTGTTCATCGCGGCGGCCAACCTGCTGAACGCGCTGGTGCTGACGGGGTGCGCATTGCTGCTGCGCGTGCACCCGGTCGCGCTCCTGCTGCTCCTGGGAATGAGCCTGGGAATGTTTATCCTCTCGGCGCTTCAATTGATCTCTCCCACCGGGCGGCGCAACTGGCTGCTTTTCAAGACCGCCTCGCTCTACATGCTGACTTCATCGCTGCTGCTCACGCTGGGAAGTTTGGCGGCTGGACGCTGACCAGCCGTTACCAAGACACACCTGATCAGGGAGAATATGCTAACACAACTCGTACACAACGGTATCCTCATATCCCGCCCCGCGCTGCCGGAGCACCTCAAAGCAAAGGTGCGTGGCGCGTGGATAGAATTATCCCCCCGACAAATAGAGATGGCAATGGCCTGGGCCAAAAAGCAGGGAACTCCCTACGTGGAGGACGCTACCTTTATCCGCAACTTTATGCGTGATTTCAGCGCCGCGCTGGGCATCACTCCCCCGTTGCGGGTGGACGAGGTTGATTTTGGCCCGGCGCTGAGAATCGTGCAGGCCGAACGAGCTGCCAAAGAGCAATTGACCAGGGAGGAACGCAAGGCGCTGGCAGCGCAACGGAAAGAAAAGCGGGAACAACTCAAAGAACAATACGGCTACGCCATCGTCAACGGCGAGCGGGTCGAGATCGGCGGCTATGTAGCCGAACCGAGCGGCATCTTTATGGGACGCGGCAAACATCCCCTGCGCGGAAGGTGGAAGGAGGGGCCACGCCAGAGCGACATCACGCTGAACCTGAGTCCCGACGCGCCCCGCCCGCCCGGCGATTGGGCCGAGATCGTGTGGCAACCCGAATCGCTGTGGGTGGCCCGCTGGAAGGACAAGCTCTCCGGCAAACTCAAGTACATCTGGCTGAGCGACGCCGCCTCGGTGAAACAAGAGCGGGAGGCCGCCAAGTTCGACAAAGCCACCTACCTGCACGAGAACCTGGGCCGGGTGCGGGCGCGGATCGAGCAAGACCTCTCCAACCCCAACCCCAAGCTGCGTATGGCGGCGACCGCCTGTTACCTGATCGACGCGCTCTGCCTGCGCGTGGGCGACGAAAAGGACGCGGACGAGGCGGACACAGTCGGCGCGACCACACTCCGCCCGGAGCACATCACGCTGCACCCCGATGACACGGCCGAATTCAAGTTCCTGGGCAAAGATTCGGTCCTGTGGCACAAAAAGATACCGCTGCCCCCACCCGTGCGGCAGAACCTGGAAGAGTTGATCCAGAACGCCCGCCCCTCCAAATCGGCTGCCGATGGGAAACGACGCTCCACCGGCAACAAACCACAGATATTTCCGGGGCTTGGCAGCAGCGACGTCAACGCCTACCTGGGCGACATCCTCCCCGGCCTGACGGCCAAAGTCTTCCGCACCCACCACGCCACCCAGGTCGTCAGCGAGAGCCTGGCCGCCTCAGAGGTCGAGGCGGACGATCCAGAGTACAAAAAGTGGGCTGCGGCGGCCCAGGCCAACCTGGAAGCGGCGATCCTCTGCAATCATTACAAAAAAGCGCCGGCGCGGTGGAACGAACGGCGTCAAAAGGCCAGGGAGCGCCAGGAGCGGCTGAAGGAACGGGTCGCCTTGCGCCGCGACCAATTGAGCCAGGCCAAAAAAGCGCTAACCGACCTGCGGCGCGAGGCCCGCAAAAAGAAAAAAGAGGCCAAAACGGACGCGCAGCGGGAACGGCTGCGCACGCGGTACGACAAAAAGATCGCACGAGCCAAAAAGAAAATCAAAACCGCCCAGGAGCGGCTGGAGCGGGCGCAGACGGCCCGGGACAAGGCCGGCACCAAAGACGCCCTGGCCGCCAAACGGCGCACCTGGAACCTGGGAACCAGCCTGAAATCCTACATTGACCCGCGCGTCCTCTACAACTGGGGGCAAGAGGTGGATTACGACGTCCTGGAGCGGTACTATCCCAAGACCTTGCAGCGCAAGTTCGCCTGGGTGCGGGAGCGAGAAAGCGAGGATTAGCGCGTTTGGCGGCAATGCAAAAATAGACTATAATCCTTCCAGCGGAAAGAAACCGGGCTTTTGGTTTCTCAAATCCAGAACCAGGTCACGGTATGACCCAGGCAGCGACAGACCAACCTACCATCCTCTGCGTAGACGACACGCCGGGCGCACGCGCCCTCGTCCGGCGGTTGCTCTCCGCCAACTATACCGTCCTGGAAGCGGCCGACGGGTTGCGCGGGATCGAAATAGCGGCCGAGCACCAGCCCGACCTGGTCCTGGTTGACCTGCACATGCCCCAACTCAGCGGCTACGAAGTCGCTACCCGCATAAAATCCATCATCCCCCAGACCCCTATCGTCGCTCTCACCGCCGACGTCACCACCGGGGTACAAAAGCGCGTCCTGGCCGCCGGATGCGATGGCTACCTCTCCAAACCACTCGACCCGGACACGTTCGAGGCCCAGGTGCGGGCGTTTCTGGAGGGCAAGCGGGAGAAACTGGAGGACGAAAGCTACCGCCAGGCATACCAGCAGAGCCTGGTGGCCCGCCTCGAGGACAAGGTACGCGAGCTGACCCGCGCCCTCGAGCGCAACGCCGAACTCGACGCACAAAACCTGCGCCTGCTAGAGGAGACGCAGCGCCAGGCGCGATTGCTAAAAGCCGAGTCCCGGGTTGGGCGAAGCATCACCTCCATCCTCGACCTGGACGAACTGCTGCACACAACCGTGGAAACGATCTGCGCCGAGTTCGATTTTTACTACGCCGGCGTGTTCCTGCTCGACGAAAGCGGCGAGTGGGCGGTGCTGCGAGCGGGACGGGGGGAGGCCGGCGCGGCCATGCTCGCCGAGGGATACAAACTCAAGGTGGACGGCCACTCGATGATCGGCGCGGCCACCGGTCAGCGCAAGGCCAGCATCGCGCTCGATGTGGGAGATGAACCGTTCCAATTCAAAAACCCGCACCTCCCCGCCACCCGCTCCGAGATGGCCCTGCCGCTGATCGTGGGAGGTCGAGTTATCGGGGCGCTGACCGTGCAGAGCGCGGAGGAGGCCGCTTTCGTCCCCGGCGACGCCGCCATCCTGCAAACAATGGCCGACCAACTTGCCATTGCAATCAACAACGCCCAACTCCACGCCCAAAACCAACAGCTTTTGGCCCAGGCCGGAAGGCGTGCCCAATTGTTAGAAGCCGCCGCTCAGGTGGGACGGAACATCACCTCCATCCTCGACCTGGACGAATTGCTGCACGAGACGGTTGACATCATCTGCCAGGCATACGATTTTTACTATGCCGGCGTGTTCCTGCTCGACGAAAGCGGCAAATGGGCCGTGCTGCGGGCCGGGCGGGGGGAGGCGGGCGCGGCCATGCTCGCCGAGGGACACAAACTCAAAGTTGGCGGCCTTTCGATGGTCGGCGCTGCCATCAGCCAGCGCCAGGCCCGCATCTCTCTGCGCGTGGGGGAGGAGCGAATCTATTTCAAGAACCCACGCCTGCCCGATACCTGCTCCGAAATGGCCCTGCCGCTGATCGTGGGGGGACAGGTCATCGGGGCGCTGACGGTGCAGAGCACCCAGGAGAACGCCTTTGGCGGCGACGACGTCACGTCGTTGCAGGCGATGGCCGATCAATTGGCCGTCACCATCAACAATGCCCGCCTGCTCGAGGATCTGGAGGCAGCCCACGCCGAGTTGGTGCGCAGCAAAACGTACCAGGCCATCGCCGAAGCGACCGGTGAATCCATCCACTGGGTGGGGAACAAAGCCGCCCCCATCCCCGGCAGCGTGGCCCGCATCACCCAAGACCTGGTGCGCTATCTGGTGATAGCCAACGCTATCCTGGCCCAGGCCCCGCCCGACCTGCGCGAGCACAAGTTCGCCCACCTGCTGGCCGAGGCCGCCGCCGAGATCGCCGCACGCGGCACCTCGCTGGCGGAAATCCAGGCCGAGCTAGAGGCCCAACCGCTGAAACGGCTGCGCAAGACCCTGACCCTCGAGTCCATCTTTGAGGACCTGGAAATCATCGAGACCAGCGCCCGCGCCATCCTGAACATCAAAGAAGACCTCATCGGCCCGGCCCGGCAGCGCAACCTGGAGACCGTCCACCTGCCGGAACTGTTGGAGGAGACCATTGCCTCGATGGGCATACCGGACGAGGTCGTGCGTACCCTCTTTGCCGGCGATCTGCGCCCCGTCCGGGCTGACAGGCGTCAACTGGCCCGCGTCTTTACCAACCTGATCAAGAACGGTATGGAAGCGATGGAGGGGATCGAGGACAAAAAGCTGTTCGTCTGGGCGCGGATGGCGGACGAACCGGGATTCGTGGTGGTTGACGTGATTGACCACGGCGTGGGCATTCCGCCCGACCAGATTGACAAAATCTGGATGGCGTTTTACACTACTAAAGGAGACCGGGGCGGGACGGGGCTGGGGCTTCCGGCCTGCGCCCAGATCGTGGGGCAATTGGAGGGCAAGATCACAATCGAAAGTGACGTCGGCCTGGGAACCACGTTCAGCGTGTTCCTGCCGGCGCTGGTTGACGAGAACGC
>CAYNVC010000020.1:0-11905 GCA_964400615.1 uncultured Anaerolineales bacterium
GGGCGATAAAATCTTTATTCAACCAGGGAGCATTACCAAATCTTGTACCCAATTGCCCCCGAACAGGAGCTTGTACCATGAATTTCTTCCATGCACTCCTCCTCGGCACATTGCAGGGCGCGACCGAATTCTTGCCCGTCAGCAGTTCCGGCCACCTGGTGCTCCTGCCCTGGCTCCTGGGTTGGCCCGCGCCCGGCTTGCCATTCGATGCAGTCGTCCACCTGGGCACGGCCCTGGCCGTCATCGCCTACTTTTGGCGCGATTGGCTCTCCCTCGGCGGGGCGGCTCTGCGCTCCCTGGCGACCCGTTCGCTGGCGGACTCCAATGCCCGGCTGGCGTGGTTCATCCTCCTGGGAACAGTCCCCGCCGCCCTGCTCGGCTACCTGCTGAACGACTTTTTCGAAAGTATGTTCGGGCGTCCGGCAGCGGCGGCCGGGTTTCTGCTGGTCACGGCGCTGATCCTGGCCCTCAGCGAGCGGCTGGGCCGCCGCGAGCGCGACCTGGGCACGCTGACCTGGCTCGACGCGCTGCTGATAGGGCTGGCCCAGGCGGGGGCGATCCTCCCCGGCATTTCCCGCTCCGGCTCGACCATCGCCGCCGGGCTGGGGCGCGGGCTGCGGCGGGAACCTGCCGCCCGCTTTAGCTTTCTCCTGGCGACCCCCGTCATCCTCGGCGCTGGGCTGCTCCAGGTGGCCGACCTGGCCCAGACGGGCGGGCTGGCGGCGCAGGCCCCGCTGCTCGGCGTTGGATTTGCGGCGGCGGCCCTCGTTGGCTTGGGTTGCATTCATTTTCTGATGCGCTATCTAAAACGCCGCCCGCTCTATCCTTTTGCCATCTATTGCGCGGCCGCGGGCGTTGCCTGCCTGCTCGTCGTCCTGATCAGGGGGATGTAAATGCTCTAAAAAGGGACGTGCTGGAACTGTCCCCCCTGACGCAACTTGTTTGCCCCTCCGATGCGCGGTATAATTACAGCATGAACCAAATCTATCACCCGTTTCCCGTATCGTGCACCTCGTCTCTTGCAGTTCTGGCCTCCTGCCTCCTGCTTTCATTGACCGCTTGCGCCCCCCAGCCGCTCACCGTCACCCGCGAACCGGTCACATTGCGGTTGGTGGCCGCCGATTCCTGCGAGTCATTGGCTGATGAACTGGCCCAGACCTACGAGGACGAACACCCCTGGGTCACGGTCGAGCTAGAGACCTGGAACTCTTTGACGGCGGAACAGACGCTGCAAGCCGGTGAGGCGGATTTGGCCCTGCTCTCCTGGATTGCGAATGGGGAGAATGATCTGTGGGCGCAGCCTTTTGCCCACGATAATATCGCCGTGATCGTCCATCCCGAAATGCCCTTTACAGAGATCGGCCTGGCACTCCTGCAAGAGATATTCCAGGGGCGCGTGCAAGAGTGGGGCGACCTGGTGTTGACCGTCGTCAGCCGCGAAGAAGGCTCCGGCACTCGCGCCACATTCGATAGCGTCGTATTGGGCAATTACCAGGTCACGCGCACCGGCGTGGTGATGTCCTCCGGGCGGGCCGTCGTCGAGTACGTGGCGCGGACGCCGGGGGCCATCGGCTACGTTCCTGCTTCTCAGGTGAGCGATTCGGACGGCGTGCGGATATTGCCGCTGGAGGGAGTCTCCCCGGCTGCGGACTCGGGCTACCCTCTCCCCCTCTCGCTCTACCTGGCGACCGTTTCCGAACCGGCCGGTGCGGGCCGCGAGTTCGCCCAGTGGGTACTGGGGCCGGCTGGGCAGAGAAACGTGACCCGCCTTTTGGGAAGGTAGTGCTATGGTAGAACAAGTGGGAACTATTCTGGCCGTGGACGACAATGCCGCCATCTTGCAATTGTTACAAAGCATGTTGTCCAGGCATGGCTACCAGGTGCGCACGGCGGGAAGTGGCCGGCAGGCGCTGGAATCCGCCCGTCTCGACCAGCCCGATTTGATCCTGCTCGACATCATGATGCCGGGGATGGACGGCTACCAGGTCTGCGAGCGGTTGAAGGCGGATCCTCAAACTCGTGATATTCCGGTCATCTTTGTCAGCGCGATGAGTGATCTGAAGGACAAGCTCGACGCCTTTAACCTCGGTGGCGTGGACTATGTCACCAAGCCGTTCCAAATCAAAGAGGTTCTGGCCCGCGTTGGGGCACACGTGGCGTTACGGGCGGCCCGGAGGAAACTGGACGAGCAAAACATCGAACTCGAACGTACCAACGCCGTGCTGGCCCGTGAGATCGCCGAGCGCCGACGGGCGGAGGAAGCGTTACACCTCCACGCTGCTCGCTTAAAGGTCCAGCGTGAACTCCACCAATCCATCCTGGCCGCCCGTTCCCCGGAGGCCATTGCCATGGCGGCCATAGGGCGGGTCCGGCAACTGATACCCTGTCAGCGTGCTATCGCTATAGCAATTGGTGAGGACGGGGTCCCCCAGGTGTTGGCCGTTGATTCGAGCGGTGGAATTGCGCCGGTGGACGTGGACGTCTACCGCAAATTGCTCGAAAACCCATCTTTGAGCGATGGGCGGGTCAGGGGATGCGAGAACCTGGACGCGCTCGCTCAACCTTCGCCTGAGCAACAGGCGCTTTGCGCGGCCGGGATACGCTCCTACGTGTTCGTGCCCCTGTTGATGCAGGGCAAGTTGGTCGGCACATTGCACCTGGAATCGAAACGACCGGCCGTCTTTACCCCCCAGCACATCACCGTCGCCGCCGAGGTGGCTACGTCGTTAGAGATGGCGATCCGGCAGGCACGGCTGTACGAGCAGGTGCAGCAGGAAAAACAAAGGGCGGATGAATTGCTGTTAAACATCCTGCCTCCCCGGGTCGTCCAGGATCTGAAAGAGAAGGGCCAGACCAGGCCGCAGAGTTTCGAGCACGTCACGGTTTGCTTTGCAGACATTGTCAACTTTACGATTATTTCCGCCCAGCACGAACCCGAATTTGTGATCGGCGAGCTGAACGAAATTTTTACCGCTTTCGACGACATAATGGAGCGGAACCAGTGCGAGCGCATCAAGACCACCGGCGACGCTTATCTGGCCGTGTGCGGCATGCCGGAAGAGAACGAAAATCACGCCCAAAACATCGTCCAGGCTGCCATAGAGATGGTCGAATATCTACAAGATCGCGGTGAGCACGCGGAAATCAAGTGGCAAATGAGGATCGGTGTCCATTCCGGCCCGGTTGTCGGTGGCATCGTGGGAATAAAAAAATACATTTACGATGTGTTCGGTGACACGATCAACACAGCGGCGAGAATGGAGAGCAACTCGGAGCCGATGAAAATAAATGTTTCCGCGTCCACCTACCATCTCCTGAAAGATAAATTTCACTTTATCAAGAGGGGTGCGCTCCGGGTCAAAGGTAAGGGAAATATGTGGATGCACTTTGTGGACGTATGAAACGTGTCGAGATCGAAACGG
This sequence comes from uncultured Anaerolineales bacterium, assembly GCA_964400615.1. Taxonomy (GTDB): domain Bacteria; phylum Chloroflexota; class Anaerolineae; order B4-G1; family B4-G1; genus B4-G1. The sequence continues at coordinate 3,423 of CAYNVC010000020.1, forward strand.
GAGGTAACGATGGGGAACGATCTGAACGAGTTGCGCCAGGCGCGTGAACAGTGGGAGCAAGTAACGCTGCAAAAGACTCTCGACCGGCATCCTGAGCGGTACGAGGAATTCATCACCACCTCCAGCGAACCGGTCGAACGGCTGTACACCCCGCTGGACGTGGAGGGGAGCTATACGGACCGGCTGGGATTCCCCGGCGAGTACCCTTTCACGCGCGGGGTCCATCCCACCATGCACCGGGGCCGGCTGTGGACTATGCGCATGTTCGCCGGGTTTGGCACGGCGGAGGAGACCAACGCCCGCTTCAAGTACCTGTTGGAGCAGGGGCAGACCGGCCTCTCGGTCGCTTTCGACATGCCCACGCTGATGGGGTACGATACCGACGCGCCGGAAGCGGAGGGCGAATTTGGCAAATGCGGCGTCGCCATCTCGTCGCTGCGCGATATGGAGGTGCTCTTCGACGGTATCCCGTTGGGCCAGGTGACAACCTCCATGACCATCAACAGCCCGGCGGCGATAGTTTGGGCCATGTACATCGTCGCTGCCGAAAAACAGGGCGTGCCGATGCGCGAGTTGGGCGGCACCATCCAGAACGACATCCTCAAAGAGTACATCGCTCAAAAGGAATATATCTTTCCACCTGCTCCCTCTATGCGGCTGGTGACGGACACGGTCGAGTTTGGCACCCAATACCTGCCCCGGTGGAACACCATCTCCATCTCCGGCTACCACATCCGCGAGGCCGGCTCGACCGCCGCGCAAGAGTTGGCATTTACGCTGGCCGACGGGCTAGAGTACGTCCGGTGGGCGGTCGAGCGCGGGCTGGACGTGGACTCGTTCGCCCCACGCCTCTCTTTCTTTTTCAACTGCCACAACGATTTCCTGGAGGAGGTCGCCAAGTTCCGCGCCGCCCGCCGTATCTGGGCGCGGGAGATGCGCGAGACCTTTGGCGCACAAAACCCCCGTTCCTGGTGGCTGCGTTTCCACACCCAGACTGCCGGCTGCTCGCTCTCCGCCCAACAGCCCGAGATCAACATCGCGCGGGTGGCGATCCAGGCGTTGGCGGCGGTGCTGGGGGGCACTCAATCGCTGCACACCAACAGTATGGACGAAGCTCTGGCCCTGCCCAGCGAGCACGCCGTCAAGATCGCGCTACGCACTCAGCAGGTCATCGCCCACGAGAGCGGCGTCACCAACACCGTGGATCCGCTGGGCGGCTCGTATGCCATCGAGGCGCTCACCGACCGCATGGAACGGCGGGCCTACGATTACTTTGCGCGGGCCGAGGCGCTGGGGGGCATCATCCCGGCCATCGAGACCGGCTTTTTCCAGCAAGAGATCGCCGACGCGGCCTATCGCTACCAGCGCGAGATTGACGAGCGGCGGCGCATCGTCGTGGGGGTGAACAAGTACGTGGAGGATGAACCTTTGCAGATTCCGCTGCTAGAGATGGATCCGCAGGGGTACGAGCGGCAGCGTGCCCGGTTGGAGCAGGTGCGGGCGGAGCGAGATAGCGGGGCCGTGGGACAGGCGCTCGACCGGCTGCGCGTCGCCGCCCAGGGCGCGGAGAACACCATGCCCTATATCCTGGACGCCGTGCGGGCCTACGCCACGTTACAAGAGATAATGGATGTCTTGCGCGAGGTGTTTGGTCTTTACCACGAGCCGATGATCGTCTAGTGTTCCCGGTAGGGATAAAGCAGCGTCTCGAGCGTTCGTCTGCGTCCTATCTCGTGTGCCAGGGCAATCTATTTTTCCATAATCCGCGCCAATTCGCACAGCTCCAAATTGACCTGTTTCTCGAAGGCGATTGCCCTCTCTAACGGGGTCAGCGCGGTGGTGCTCTTGACCCATCCGACTATGTTGCCCGCGTTCCCGGCGAGCAGTTCACGTGCTGCGGCCGCCCCCAGCCGGGTAGCCAACAGCCGGTCAAAGGCGCTGGGCGAACCGCCCCTTTGGACGTGGCCCAGTTGCGTGACCCGCACCGAAAAGCCCAATTCTTCCTGATGCTCGTGTAATTGGCGGGCCAGCTCTTGCGTTCCCGGCGACCATCCTTCGGCGACGACGATGATGCAGTGGGATTTTCCCCGGATGTAAGCGTCTTCGACCTCGTGGCATATTTCCTCGAACGTCGTGTTTTCCTCCGGGATCAAGACCATCTCTGCCCCGCCGCCGATGCCGCTCGCCAGCGCCAGATACCCCGAATCCCGTCCCATCGTCTCGATGAGAAAGGCCCGGTTGTGGGAAGTGGCCGTATCCTTGATCTTGTCTATGGCGTCCAGAATAGTGTTCAATGCAGTGTCCACGCCGATGGAAATATCGGTGCCGTTGACGTCGTTATCAATAGTGCTGGGGATGCCAATGACCGGGAACCCCATGCGCCACAGCTCCATCGCGCCGCTCAGGGAGCCGTTGCCACCGATCACTACCAGCCCATCTATCCCGAACCGGTTGAGGCTGCGCAGCGCCTCGCGCCGCCCTTTGGGTTCGTAGAACTCGGTGCAGCGGGCGGTGCCCAGGATCGTCCCGCCGCGCCCGATGATGCCTCCCACCGAGCGGGCGTCCATCTCTTCTATCTCACCGTCCAGCAGACCGGCGTACCCCCGTCGAACACCCATCACTTCCAGGCCCAGGTGGAGCGCCATCCGCACCACCGCGCGGATGCAGGGATTGAGGCCGGGGTTATCGCCACCGCTCGTCAACACGCCGATACGTTTCATCTTGTTCTCCTGACTGGTTAATACAACTCTCGCGCGGGTACTTGGGCAAATGTACCATATTACTATCGTTTGTCAAATTGTGTGATTTTTGGTTTCTGGCGATTACCTGCACATTCGGGCAAGGCGCTTGACGTGCTTGACACCAGGACGCTGGTTGGTACAATACACCATGCTGCGTTGCACTCAATCCAGGCAGCAAAGAAAAGGCGGGATAATGAACAGCTTGAACTTGACAATCGTTGTTTCGGTAGCGTCAGGCCTCGTTTGTCTCCTGACCATTGGTATGGTCTGGAGCAAGCGGCGGGCCAGAGAGTGGCCCGCTCGCTTGTTGTTCATCTACGCTGCACTCTTGTGCCTCTGGAACCTGGTACAGGCTGCGTTCGACCTGGGGTGGCTCGTTCTTCCTCCCTCAACGTTGGAGCAGGTGACGTTGGGCAGTATTGTGCTTTTGTCCTTTTTATTCCTGCACTTGAGCCGCTCGTTCCTGCGCCTGGAGGGAGCCGGTTGGGGGTGGTGGCTGATGGGGCTTCTCTGGATCGCCGCCCTGCTTGCTCTCGAAAACGATCTGTTCCCACTGCCCGACCAGTTACAGGCGGATGGCTGGTGGCTCGTCGCCGGGCAGGGGCTGAGCTTTAGTTTTTCGCTCGTCGGGTGGGTTGTCTTTGCGCTGGCCGCTGCCGTCGTCACTGCGATTGGTTACATGCGCGTGAGTCAGCCTCTGCACAGGAATCGCATTGCTTACTGGTTTCTGACTTTGCTGTTCACCGTGGCTGGTGGGGGGGAAGCATTTATCGCTGTCGCCGATCCGCGTTACGCTCCCTGGGCCGGCGCTCTCTATATGCTTGGTCTCTTGAGTGCGGCTTATTCGGTGACGACCATTCGTTTCGTGGACGTGCGTCAGGTGGTGCGCGGGTTTGTTCGTTACCTGGTCGGCACCGCCTTGGCTGTGGCTCTCTACACCGCCGCCTTTCTGTTGGCCGATTATCTCTTCCAGGCCGTTCCTGGGTATAACCCCGTGTTGATCGGGGTGGCGCTGGCGCTGCTCATGGCGATAGTCTTTGTCCCCCTGCTGCGGTTGGTTCAACGCTGGTTGGGGCGCTTGCTCTCCGGTGCAGGCTATAATCTCAGCCGCACGTTGCGCGAGTACAGCGCCAGCATCAGCAATATCCTGGTTCTGAAACAACTGGCGACGGTTTCGGTGGGACTCATAAGCGAGGCGCTCGAGATCAAACGCGGGGCGCTCTTTGTCGTGCACCTCAGAGATGGGGATGATGCAGAGGGGTATTATCGCCTGCGTGACGTGGGAGGAATGGGCGATAGGCGTTCCTCTTCGTTCAATCTGCCCGCTCAGAGCCTGGTGGCCGATTACCTGTGCCAGTCCAGCACTCCGTTGACCCAGTATGACGTTGACATGCACCCGCGCTTTCGGGATATTTCGCCCGCCGAACGGGAATGGCTGTCCGGGTTGAACATGGACGTTTATGTCCCCATCCGTGCTCAAGATGAGTGGATTGGCCTCCTGGCGCTGGGGCCTAAAATCTCCGGCAACCGTTACTTTGAGGATGAATTACTTTTTCTCAGCACTTTTGCGGACCAGACGGCGGTGGCATTGGAGAACGCCCGCCTCTTTGACGATTTGAAAGCCAGGAGCGAAGAGGTTGCGCGTTTGAATCAGGACCTCACTCAGGCGAACGCCGAGCTGGCCCGCATAGGACAGGCCAAATCGGATTTCATTGACATTGCGTCTCACGAATTGCGGACGCCGCTCACGCAGGTGCGCGGTTACGCCGATATGTTGAAAGAGATGCTCGAAGAGGCGACGTTGAAACCCGAGACGGGCGACAGAATGCTCAAGGGCCTCAAGTCGGCAGCCGAACGATTGGAAGAGATCATCAACACAATGTTCGACGTGGCCCAGATAGATACCGAGACGCTGGAACTGAAATTGCTTCCCGAGTCCGTGTCCAGAGTCATCGAAGGGGCGGTCGAAGAATGGACCGAGGCGCTGAGCGAGCGCAAGCACACGCTCACGCTTCAAAACCTGGATGACCTGCCCCACATCCAGGCTGATTACAAGCGGTTGAAACAGGCTTTTTCGCACCTGATCCAAAACGCCATCAAATACACTCCGGATGGGGGGCAGATTCGGATCGAGGGACAGTTGCTAGAGTGGGTATTGCCGCAGGATCAGGCCATAGAAATAGTCGTCTCCGATACGGGCGTCGGCATAGAGAAGGATGACCTGGAGCGGATTTTTGAAAAGTTTTACCGCGTGGGCAACGTGCTGCTGCACAGCACTGGAAAAACCAAGTTCAAAGGTGCGGGGCCGGGGTTGGGGCTGGCTATTGCTCGCGGCATCGTGAAGGCGCACGGGGGGCGCATCTGGGCCGAGAGCGCAGGGTGCGACGAGGAAAAATGCCCCGGCAGCGAGTTTCACGTGGTGCTTCCCCTTCGTCCCCAAGCGCCAACCACATCCAAGGTTGGGACGCAGACCAACGCGGAAGGCGCAGATAGTGTTAAATCTTTTAGTTAACCGCAAAGTTCTTGAACAGGTGATGATATGTCTAAACACGACGATTTTCTCTTTCGCGGTGAGTTGGCGGCGCTCGACCCCGCCATCGCTCAATTGATTGACCTGGAGAAGGAGCGGCAGGCCCGCAAGCTGATCATGATTCCCTCGGAGAGCAGTTCCCCGTGGGCGGTGCGGGAGGCGCTCGCTTCTCCGCTGATGAATATTTACGCCGAAGGTTACCCCGATCCAGAGACCCATTGGTTGACCGAGGAGGAGATTCTGGATTACGAGCACCACCTGGCGTACTACCGCCGCCGTGGAGACCGGCGTTACTACCGTGGCGTCGAGTACGCCGACGTGGTCGAAACCCTGGCCCGCCGGCGCTGCGCGGAGGCTTTTGCCACCGAGGCCATCGCCGCCGATCAGATTTACGCCAACGTCCAGCCCCTATCCGGCGCTCCGGCCAACGTCGCCGTTCAACAAGCGCTGCTCAAGCCGGGCGACACCATCATGGGCATGGCCCTTTCGCACGGGGGACACCTGACCCACGGCAGCCCGGTCAACCTGTCCGGCAAGCTCTATAACGTCGTTTCGTACCGCGTCAACCCGCAGACGGAGCTGTTGGACTATGACGAAATCGAAGAACTGGCGCTGGAACACCGGCCCAGGCTGATCATCGCCGGATACACCTCTTATCCGCGCGTGCCTAACTGGATCAAGTTCCGCCAGATCGCCGACCGGGTGGGGGCTTACCTCATGGCCGATATCGCTCACGTGGCCGGTATGGTCGTCGCCGGCGCTTATCCCACCCCGCTGGGCTATGCCGACGTGGTCACATTTACCACCCACAAGACGCTGGGCGGCCCGCGCGGGGCTTGCATCCTCACCACCGACCCCGCTCTAGCGCCCAGGATCGACCGGGCCGTCTTTCCCGGCCTGCAAGGCGGCCCCCACGTCAACAAGTTTGCTGCTATGGCCGTCGCTTTCCGCCTGGCGCAGACTGAGCAGTTCCGCGCACTTCAACACCAGACGGTGGCTAACGCGGTAGCTCTGGCCCGCGCCCTCACCGGTCACGGCCTGCGCGTCCCCTGTGGCGGCACCGACACTCACCTGCTGCTGCTCGACTGCAAAACCGTGCGCGGGCGCGACGACACTCCGCTGATGGGTGGCGTCACGGCTGCGATCCTCGACATGGTGGGCCTGGTCGTCAACAAAAATACCATCCCCGGCGACAAGACGGCTGCCTATCCCAGCGGTATCCGGCTGGGCACGCCCTGGGTCACTCAACGCGGCCTGCGGGAGCCGGAGATGGAACAGATTGCCCAGATCATCGCCCGCGCTATGGAGAGCACCGAGCCGGTCGCCTACACCGGCGTGCGCGGCCCGGTCTACCGGGGCAAGATAGATTTCGATGTGCTGGAGGAGCTGCGCGAGCAGGTGTCCGACCTGGCAGAGCGGGCCGGGATTGATTTCGAGGTGCCATGCACCGGCTACCCTCATCATTGCCTGGTCCCGGAACTGCGGCAACGGCAGGAAAAGTATGGCCTGCTCGAAATTGAAGGGAGCAGGGCGGGCGCTTTTGTCGAACAGATCACGCCCCACGACATCGGCGACCTGACGCCGGGAGAGTGGCGGGCGATCACGCTGTTGGAGCGGGATGGGCGGGTGATGAGCAGCGGGCTGCTCCAACGCCCCGGCCCCGACTTTCGCTACCGGCTGCTCGTGCCGGCGGATCGCGCCCGGCGGGTCATCGCCTGGCTGCGTCACCTTTCCGATGGGTACGTGCGTTTCGACGACACTGACCTGTGGGCCAAATTGCCAGGGCCGGTCGTCGTGCGCGAGTTGGATGTGGAGGAGAGTGGGTTGAGCGGGGACGTCGATCTCGCCGCGAACCCGGCGCCGCCCATCTCTCACAAACCTTATTTCATCGGCCTCTCCTCTCCCGACTATGCCGAACCGGCAGGAGAGCCGCTTCCTGCCTTCGAGTGGCAAGAGGAGGATCGCCCCCCGCGCCGCACTCCTCTCTACGATTGGCACGTGCAACACGGGGCCAAAATGGCTCCCTTTGCCGGGTGGGAGATGCCGCTGTGGTACACCTCCATCGGAGACGAGCACCGGGCCGTGCGGGGCGCGGCTGGCCTCTTTGACGTTTCTCACATGGGGATCATTGATGTCACCGGCCCGCACGCTGCTTACCTGCTCAATCTGATCACGACCAATGCCGTCAAAGCGCTCCGGCCTGGCGAGTCGCAGTACTCCTATTTCCTGACCCCCGGCGGGCACGTCATAGACGACTTGATGGTTTATATGCTTGGTCTTTCCCGCTGCCTGTTGATCGTCAACGCCGCCAACGCGGAAAAGGACTGGGCCTGGTTGCAGGCGGTGAACGAGGGAGCGGCGCGGATAGACGAGCAACGTCCCTGGGCACGGGCCGGGTTCCACGCCGGGTTGGAGAATTTGCACGCCGGGGGGCGGCTGGTCGACCTGGCGCTCCAGGGGCCGCGCTCACGCGACGTTTTGCTGGCCCTCCTGGACGCTGCGCCCGCCGGGAGCGACAGCGCCGAAATCCGGGCGCGGCTGCTGGCGTTGCGCCGCACCGGCGTGATGGAGATTCATCTCCCTTCCGCCCGCGCTGCGGATGGCGCTTTCGACCTGATCGTCGCCCGCACCGGCTATACCGGCGAGCGCATGGCGTTCGAGCTATTGGTTCACCCCGAAGCGGCGCTCCCGTTGTGGGAGCAGTTGATCGAGGTCGGTGCTCCTTTTGGATTGCGTCCCATCGGGCTGGGTGCGCGCGACAGCTTGCGCATCGAGGCCGGACTGCCGCTCTACGGCCACGAGTTGGCCGGGCCGCTGGATTTGCGCCCCGACGACGCCGGTTTTGCCGGGTACGTCAAGCTGCGCAAATCATTCTTCGTCGGGCGGCGGGCATACATCGAACACGCCCGGAAGCGCAAGATGACGGTGGCTCGTTTCCGCATCGAGGAAAAGGGTGTGCGCGTGCCCAAACAGGGGGACGTGGTGACGGAGAGCCGGGGGCGCGTCATCGGCGAGGTGACATCCTGCGCGATGGATACGGAGGGCTACCTGGTGGGGATGGCCTACATTGACCAGCGTCACGCTGCGGTGGGGACCGAGATCAGCGTCTTTCCGCGTCCCACGCGCGAGATTTGGGAGAAACCGTACCAAGAGTTGCAGGTGGGGGACCGGCTGGTGATGCACAACGAGGCCCGGGTCATCCGCCGCTTCCG
>CAYNVC010000020.1:12005-15253 GCA_964400615.1 uncultured Anaerolineales bacterium
AAGTTTCTCTGGCTTGACACGTCTGGTTTTCTTGTGTATAATCTCCTCTGCAAGTTAGCAAGTCGTTTTTTTTTTCGAGAAAACAGAGAACACGAGGCGACGTAGCTCAATGGCAGAGCAGGGGACTCATAAGCCCTTGGTTCCCAGTTCAAATCTGGGCGTCGCCACTGTCCAGTGTTTATGGTGAAAACCGCCGGCGATGTGGAACTTGCCGGCGGTTTTGTTTACGTATCGCGCATAGGATTGCGCGCAAGGAGAGAAAAATTATGCAAATTGTAACCGATAGTGGCATAGACCTGTTTCCGGAGCAGATGAGTGAACTGGGTGTTCCTGTTCACACTGTGCCCCTCATTGTCACCCTGGAAGGTAAAGCTTTCCGCGAAGGGGTGGACATTCAGCCGGGCGAGTTCTATCGCCTGTTGGCAGAGACCGACAGCCTGCCTACCACCTCGCAGCCCTCGGCCGGGGACTTTGCTGCCGTTTACCGCCAACTGGCTGCCAGCGATCCCGATATTTTGTCCATCCACATGTCATCTGGACTGAGCGGCACTTTTAACGCGGCCCAGGCGGGCGCAGAACTGGTTCCAGAGGCCAACGTCACCCTGGTTGATACCAAGACGCTCTCGGCCGCGCCAGGCTGGCAGGTGGAGGTGGCGATCCGCGCAATGAAAGCAGGGTGGGCCAAGGATAAAATTCTGGCCTTGATGAAACGGATCGGCGACGCGACTGACTGTATATATACGCTCAAGGATCTCAAATACCTGATCCACGGCGGGCGCATCAGCCATATGAAAGGGCTGCTCGCCTCGATGTTGAACATCAAGCCGTTGATTGGAGTGGAAAAAGAGGGTGGAACATACGTCCAGCTCGGCCAGGCCAGGACGTTCAAACGGGCGCTGCGGGGATTGGCCGACCTCATAGGTAAGCAGCATCCTTTCGGCAGCAAATTGCGCGTGCAGGTGCTATATTCCTGGAACCCCGAAGGAGCCGCCGCCTTGCGTGAGCAGATAGATAAACTTTTTGATTGTATCTGGTTGCCGGCTGGCCCTATGTCGCTCGTGTTGGGCGCTCACACCGGCCCCAGTATGGTGGGGGTGGCCTATGCCCCAGTGACCGTTTTCGATGACGTGCCGTAGCGTCAAACGTCATTTCAAGAGGAGCGGGTCGGTGAAAGATAGAACTATTCTCTGGGTGTTCCTGGCTTTTATCCTGGGCTTTGCTCTGCCGGTGTGCAGTTGCACCGGGACGGGGTTTCTCACACTTGGCGCCTTGAGCCGCATGACGACAAGTCCGGCTACGAACACCCTCGGCTCCGGCGATGCGGTGGCAGTGATCCGGCTCGATGGGGCTATCGCCAGCGGGGCTTCGGATCTGAGGCCCGCCGGCGTCACCCCTGACCGGGTGAACGATCTGCTCGACCAGGCCGCTGCCAGCCCGGCCATCAAAGCGGTCGTGGTGCGCGTCAACAGCCCCGGCGGCAGCGTGGTCGCCTCGGACGAAATTTACCACGCGCTGCTCGATTTCGACAAGCCGGTCGTCATCTGGATGGACGAGATGGCTGCCTCCGGCGGTTACTATATCTCTTGCGGCGCTGACTATATCTTTGCCCACCCGGACACGTTGACCGGCTCCATTGGGGTCATCAGCCAGTTCATCAACGCTCAGGAATTGCTCGATAAAGTCGGCGTGGACGTGGTGGTGATCACCTCTGGCCCGCACAAGGATATGGGCAGTCTCTTCCGGGGGATGACGGACGAGGAGCAAGAGATGTGGCAGGGGGTCACGGACGAGATATATGGCGAATTTGTCCAGGTTGTGGCCCAGGCGCGTGACCTGCCCCTGGACGACGTGCGCGAGATGGCCGATGGCCGCGTCTACACCGGCAAGCAGGCGCTGGAACTGGGGTTGGTGGACGAGTTGGGCGTGGTGGACGACGCCATTGCCAAAGCGGCGGAACTGGGCGGCATCGAGGGTGAACCCCAGGTGATCGAGCTAAAGCCTACGCCGTCTCTGATGGAGATGTTTTATGGCTTGCAGGCCCGTTCCACCGTGCCGACGGTGGACGATATTCTGAGTTGGGCCGGTGCGCCGGCGGTGCAATTTCAGTTCGCCGGTGGAAGCCATTGATCTGCCGAATTATCGAGCCGCCGACCTGCTTGAACAATAACCCGGTGCGCCAAAAGGCGACCGCTGCCATCCCATGGGCCAGCACGGCGAACAGGGGTGGCGTCTGGCGGGTGTAATACGTCCAGCACAGGCGGGTAGTGCCCCACAGCTCCAAAAAGTAACCCAGCCCTGCCCCGGCGGCGAACGTCAACACCGCCAGACGATGGTCGGTTGGGGTCAGGGTCAGCAGAGCGCACAGGAGCAACGCCATCAGGGTGAGTGACTTGTCCCGCGTCGGCCAGACAAAGAGCAGCAGTAGCGCGTAGAACGTGGCAAAGAGCGCCCAGTACAAGGTGTGGAACAGAGCGGGGTGGGGTGGGGGCAGCCGGCGGTTCACCACCCGCCGCAGCAGGCGGGTCAGCCGGTCAATGGACAGGCTGGCGATGGGCCAGGCCGGGATGATCCACAGCGGCGGGCGCTCGCTGGTGTAATAGACCCACAGGTTTGTCTGCGTGCCCCAGCTTTCGATCACCAGTCCCCCGACCAGCCCCACAAAGATGATCAGCGCGTCCGCTTTCAGGTCGGCCCCCGCCATAATCAGCAGCGACATAATCGCAAAATCGAACAGCAACAGCCAATCTATCTGCGGCCAGAGGGGGCGGGACCAGTCTATGTAGGAGAGAACGTCCTCGGCCAGCGGCCACCAGACGACTATAATCACGAGTATGAGCGCCGCAAAGCCGCTCATCAGGATATAGCTCGCCCTCGTCCAGCCCAGAGCCTGGGATAGCCGTCGCCAGGGGGGTGTTCTATTGTGGTTCATTTGGAGGTACGATCTATCACATAAACACTTGCAACTTTCTCACGTCGGCCATAGAGGCTTTGACCTTGACCTTGCCGCTGGTAAAAGCCCGCATCCCGTTGACCGTCCCGTTCATCAGGCCGACGAAAATCTCGCTGGTCATCCTGATCCTCACGTCGGCGTCCTCTATCTCCTCCTGAACCGGCGGCTGCGGGTAGCCGTCCACGACTTGCATATACCAGTATTCATCTATGTCGGGAAAGTGGTAGAGCACTTTGCGGTTCCAGCCTGTCAGCACCGGTTTCCCGTCCTCGTCTATCATCCTGCTCCGCGCTGTTTC
>CAYNVC010000021.1:0-3934 GCA_964400615.1 uncultured Anaerolineales bacterium
CAAAGTAGGCCAGGCCGACCAGCAGAAGCAAGAAGAAGGGTTGGGTAAAAGTCATTTGCTTTTCGGTTAAAAGTGGTTATAATGAAACAAGCTGTCGAGAATTGCTATGGACATAACACGTGTCAGGGCGCTGATTCGGCGCAGGCAATACAAGACTTCTCACCACGCCGAGGTCGAACGAGAAGCTGAAGCGATCACGATTGCCGATATCAAGGCCGCCATTCTCAACGGAAAGTTGCTGGAAGATTATCCCGACGATGCTCGTGGTCATAGTTGCCTGGTGTCAGGTATAGCAAAGGATGGACGACCGTTACACGTTGTCCTGACGATATTGTCATCAATTGAACAGGTGCTGATTATCACCGTTTACATTCCAACCCAACCCAAGTGGCTTGACCCGCACACGCGAGCGCCGAGGAATCAAACCAATGAGTGAATCAACTTTCGAGTGTCACTTTTGCGGTGGCAGGGTGACCACCAAACAGGTCAACGTGATGCGGCATTGGAAAGGCCGTTATATTTTGTTCGAGAGTGTTCCCGCTTACGTCTGCTCTCAGTGTGGCGAAAAGTATTATGACGCCGCCGTCGCCGAGACGATGGATCAAATTATGCAGGCGAGCGAGGAACGGTTGCAAACCGGGCGCGAAATCAACGTTCCCGTCATCTTGATGCCCCTGCCTCCCTACACTATCCCACAACCGGCCGGCCTGGCCGTGCGCGATAGATTGTCAGATTAACCAGCGAACGCCCCCCTATGATACACCCACCATTCTGCCACGAGCACACCCAGCGCCGCCCCCGCCAACCAGGGCCAGAACTCGCGCCGTCCCTCCTCCTCACGCGCTGCGGCGCTGACCTCGGCCTGCCCCACCAGCACGGATTCGCGCGGCGCGATGTCCGATTCGGCCTCGTCGAACAGGTTGACGGAAAAGGCAGCGGATTGGAGGATGGCGTTGGAACGGTCGAACTGCTCCACCAGGTAGACGCCCAACTGATCTGTGGCGGCAAAGAGAAGCGCCCGCTCCTCCACCGGCAGATCGTGGCGGGAGCCATCCGGCGCGGTGACGCGCACCCCGGTGGCTTCAGGGTCGGGTTGGATGGGGACGGGGTCGCCGGGTTGGACGAGCGCGGGCAGGGCGGCCGCTCCCTGCGGCAGCAGCCAGTCGGTCAGATTGGCGGTCAGGATGGGAAAGGCGATCTGCAAGGGCAGGTCCGAGTCGCGCAGGTCAAAGGTCAACACCGCCAGCCGCCCTTCCGGCTGCCCGGCGACAAAGAGCAACGGCCCTCCTTCAGCCTCGACCAACACCCGCGCCCCCGGCGGCGGTTCAATGGCCCGCGCCTGCAAGACGTGGAGGTCACCCAGGTCAACGTAGCGCAGCAGGGGGTCGTCGGCGGCGACGTTGGTAATAGCCGTGGCGGTGAACAGCCCCCCTACCTTGAGCGGAAAATCGCCACCCGTAGGGGCCGCCGGCCCGATGAGCCACAGGTTGCCGGAAGGGAGCGTGGCGGTGATGGGGCCGTCGTAGACGTAGAGCGCGTAATCCTCGTCCGGTATGGGCTGACCGGGGGCCAGCCGCACCAGTTCGACCGAGGGCAACGCGCCCAGCGCCCGCTCAAGAAAGAGATTGCCCTCAGAAACGAGCAGTACCTGCCCGGAGGCGGGCGGCGTATGCACCGCCCAGGCGGTATCGTCGAGCGGTAGCGCGTCTGAGGTGGAGAGGTGCGCCTGTAAGACCCGCACGTCGTGAGGCAGGTCGGTGAGGGTCAAATCGGCGCTAGAATGGGCCAGGACAGGCAAGCGGCGCACGTCGAAGAGCACGCCATCGGCGGAGAACTCGACCAACGGTTCGGCGGCGGTCGCGCTGTAATTGACCAGGCGCAGGAACACCTGCGGCCCCTCCGGCCCCACCCGCGTCGCCAGCGCGGTGATGGCGAGATTGTCGCTCCCGCCGCCCACGCTCACCAGACGCACCTGGCCCGGCAGCGCGGGGAGCGTCTCCGGCAGCGCACCGTCGGAGATGATGACCACCTGGGCGTCCGCAGCGCCGGTCAGCCCGGCCGAGGCGAGCGCGAAGGCGGCCTCCCAGTCAGCGGGGCCGGCGGTGGGGGCGGCCTCGTCCAGAGCGCGGCGCAGGAGCGCCTTGTCGCCCGTGGCCGAGGCCAGCACGTGGGGCTGCGGGCCGGCGGCGACGATGGTCGCTACATCGCCCGCACCCAGTCCGGCAACGATCTCACGCGCCGCGCGGCGGGCGGCGGCAAAGCGGGTCGGCTCCACGTCGCTGGCCTGCATGCTGGCGGACGAATCCAGGAGGATGACGACGCTGCCGCTGACGACGGCGGGGGTGGAGATAAAGGGCCGCGCCAGGGCCAGGGTCAACAACGCCAGGATGAGCAGTTGGAGCAGCAGGAGCAGGTTGCGGCGCAACCGCTGCCAGGGCGCGTTCGCCTCCCTATCGCGCAGGAGTCGCTGCCAGAGGAGCGTGCTGGAGACGAGCACGTCCCGCCGGCGCAACTTGAGCATGTAGAGCAAGATGATGGGGATGCTCAATCCGGCAAATGCGAGTGCGAGTGGTGTTAGAAAAGACATGGTGTGAGATGTAGAACGTATATGGATGCTTTACGAATATAACGGAACGCGGGCATCCTGGCCGCATGCCAGCAAGATGCTGGCGATCCTTTTCCTCGTTGTCACTTGACCACTCCCGCCCGCCGCAGGTCGTAGAGCACCACGCGGTCGAAAGGGGTATCGGTCTCGACGGGGATATAGCGCACGTCGCGGGCGCGGCAGGCGACGCGGATCTCGTCCCGCCAGGCGGCCAGGCGGCGGCGATAGAGGGAGCGCATCCCGCCGTCAATCGTCACTTCCTGCGGGTCGCCGGTCTCTACGTCGAGCAGCCGCAGGTCGCCCCCCAGCGGTGGATTCACTTCGTCGGGGGAGAGTGTGTGCAGCAGGATCACCTCGTACCCGCGAGCCGCGAGCGCGGTCAGGCCCTCAACATAGCCGGACGGGGAGAACATGTCCGAGATGAGCACCGCCAGCCCGGCCCGTCCGCCGGAAATGGCGTAGGAGCGCAGGGCAGCGTTCAGGTCGGTCGTGCCTGCCGCTCCCAGCCCCTCCAGCCACTCGAACAACCGCAATGTGTGGCCGCGTCCACGCAGCGGGCCGAACAGCGAATGGCGAATGGCGGATGGCGAGTTCAGGTTTGCGACGGTGAGCCGGTCGCCAGAGGTCAGCGCCACGTATCCCAGCGCCGCCGCCAGCCGCCGCGCATACAGCCACTTGTTCCCCCCTTCCTCTTGTCCCCTTGTCTCCTTGTCCCCATCCTCTCCCCACTCCATCGAACCGCTGCCGTCGAGCAGGACGTGAACCGCCAGGTCCTCTTCCTCCTCGAACAGTTTGACGTAGGGGCGTTCCAACCGGGCGTAGATGTTCCAGTCCACGCGCCGCAGGTCGTCCCCTTTGGTGTAATCGCGGTAATCGGCGAACTCGACAGAGGTGCCGCGTTTGGTAGAGCGGCGCTCGCCGGCGTTCTGCCCGGCGCGGGCACGGCGCGCGACGAGGGAGAGTTGATCTAGTTTGCGTAGAGTGGTTTCGTCGAGGAGCATAGAACACGGATTCCCAGGATTAACGGATCAGGCTTGAGGCGTTTGACTATCATATAGAACACGGATTTTCAGGATTAACGGATCAGGCTCAAGGTGTTTGACTATCTGGTATAGAACACGGATTCTCAGGATTAACGGATCAGACTCAAGGTGTTTGACTATCTGGCATAGAACACGGATTCTCAGGATTAACGGATCAGGCTCAAGGTGTTTGACTATCCGGTATAGAACACGGATACCCAGGATTAACGGATCAGGCTCAAGGTGTTTGATTATCTGGCATAGAACACGGATACCCAGGATTAACGGATCGGGCTAGACGTTTTGC
>CAYNVC010000021.1:4034-5594 GCA_964400615.1 uncultured Anaerolineales bacterium
TATCTGGCATAGAACACGGATACCCAGGATTAACGGATCGGGCTAGACGTTTTGCGGATGAGGAGCCGCCGCACCTCGACATCTTGACCACCGAACTGGTATTTGTACCGTTCGTTCCCCTGCATAAAATCGAACGCTGTGCGCCCATGTTCGATGGCGTGACGGATGCAGTAGGCGGTGAGGACAATGCCCGCACCCAACCGGGGAAACGTCTGCCAATCCAGGCCCGAGTTGTAAACCAGAACACGATTGCCATAGATAAAGTTGAAATAGGCGGCCGCTTTGCGACCCTGGATCTCGAGGAAGGCCATCTGTAGCCAGCCAGCGTCGTAGGCCACGCGGGCCAATTGGCGGAAAAAGTTACGCATCCGGGAGGTGAGGAACTCGGCCTTGCCGGGCGCACTGGCGGCCATGAGGGCCAAAAAGTCATCTGTCTCGGCGTCCAAATCGTGCTCCGGGCCAACGATGTACCAGTTGGCCCCGGCCTGTGACTCGACGCGGCGGATTTTGCGTCGCACTTCGTGGCGCTGCTTTTTGCTCAGCATTTGCAGGTACTCGTCCCAGGTTCCAGGCAATTGCACGACGGGGCAGACGTCGTCCAGCGCCATCTCGACGGCCCAGCCCTGCGCCTCGGCCAGCGCGGGGAGCAGTTCCAGGGTGGGCGAATCCTGGTGGACGTTGCACAGGTCGAGCACATCCCATTCCAACTCGCCCCCTGCCAGATAGTCCACCAGCGCCACATAGACCTGGCTCTCCCTGCCCCGAGACACGATCAGGTCAAGGTAATCGGAGACCTCGACACAGCCGACGGTCGCCAGCACGCGCTGCCCCGCTCGATTTTCGGCGGCAAAGAGCGGCGCAATGCCGACCAGATCTCCGCCATCGCGCGCGGCCAGGATGAGCAATTCACCGTCACCCAATTCCCGCCACCAGGTGCGCTGGTACTCTGGCGTGAGAAAGATGGTGTCGGCGGGAGAACGATGCAGCAGGTCGTTCCACTCACCGGCCAGCGTTTTGAAGCCACCGGCGTCGTGATAAGAGTGTACGGTCAGAGTCACACGACCTCCCAAATCAAAGGCAGGACAGTGGAAACTGTCCTGCCTCGCAACGCCACACACAAGACGCGACCGCTGATGAAACGCAGGCCCGTGTACCTATTCCACAAACATCCCCACGGTCAGCAGGAGAGTGACCAGCGCCCCGATCACGGTCAGTGAGCCGATCATCCAGCGGGTCTGCACGAGCATACGTTCGGTGATGACGTCCAGTTGAGCACGCATGGCCTGGGAATCTGCCCGTATCTCCTGGCGCAGCTCGTCAATTGCAATGCGCGTCTCCCGCCGGTGCTCGTGCAGTTCAGATTTGAACTCGGCTCTCGTTTCTTGCAGTTCTGACTTGAACTCGGCTCTCATTTCTTGCAGTTCAGATTTGAACTCGGCCCGCAGCGCATCCTGGCTAGATTTGAGTTCAGCCCGCAATGCATCCTGGCTGGATTTGAGTTCAGTCCACAATGCCTCCCAACTGGATTTGAGTTCAGTCCGCAATGCATCCTGACCAGAT
>CAYNVC010000021.1:5694-14838 GCA_964400615.1 uncultured Anaerolineales bacterium
CCACAATGCCTCCCAACTGGATTTGAGTTCAGTCCGCAATGCATCCTGACCAGATTTGAACTCAGTCCGCAATGCATCCTGACCAGATGTGAACTCGGCCCGCAATGCATCCTGACCAGATGTGAACTCGGCCCGCAATGCATCCTGTCCAGCCTGCACATGGGATTGTAGGGCATCTATCCGCTGGTTGAACTCGACCCGGTTTTGCATCACGGCCCGTTCCAAAGCGTCCATGCGGTTTTCCAGCCCACCCATCCGGCTTTCCATGACGTCCATCCGCGAGAGAATCTCCCGATATTCGTCTCGCACCACCACGCGGGGCAGGACGGTCACTTCCATCCAGTCGGTGAAGGCGTCGGTCGCTGCGTCACCCCACGCCTGGCGCACGGGCGGTGGTATCTTGAGCGGTATTCTGCTGCGTGTCTGTGTCCCTGCTTGTGCTATATCTACCATATCGCTTTCCCTTCCCAGTACCATTCATTATACCAAATCGCGGCAGCGATGTCAAAAAAAGTCACGTCCGCTCCCGCAAGCCGCGCAGTCCTTCGATCCCGTAAATCGCCCCGCCGACCAGGCCCGCGGCCAGGGTGACAATCCCCAGCGCCATCCCCAGCGCCGCCGCGACGTTTTGGCCCGTACCGGCAAAGACCGCCGTGCTGACCGTCTCGCGCACCCCCCACCCGCCGATGGAGGGAATCAGCCCAGAGACGGAGAGCAGCGGCGTGGCGACGAAAAAGTAACCGAGGCCGATCCCGGCTCCAACTGCCTGTCCACACAGCCAGTTGATGAGGACGTTGAGCAGGTTAAAGATCACCGAGACGCCAAAAGCGCCCAATAACGCCCGCTGCCCGCAGCCGGTGACGGCGGCGTAGACCTTTGCCAGCGGCCCCTGGCCCGCCAGCGAAATGGCGGGAGGCAACCACCTGGTGATGCGGCGTAGCAAGTTGCCCTCCAGCACCAGTCCACCGGCGACCAGCCCCCCGCCCGCCACGCCGAACAGCAGCCACATCAACCAGGGTTCCATGCGCGCAGCCTGGAACGGGAGCACCACCAGCCCCATCACGAAAAGCACCAGCAGGCCGATCATCCGGTCGAGCAGGACGGTGCCGACGGAGGCGGAGGAACCGGTGTCTCGGGTCAGTTCCAGCGCCCGCACCACGTCGCCACCGAACTGGCTGGGGAGAAAGCTGCTAAAGAACTGGCCGACAAAGTAGAGGCGCAGCAAACGGCCCAAAGGAACGGCGGGGTCGAGTGCGCGCAGGAGAAGGAACCAACGGACGGCCCGGACGCCCAGGCTGAACGTGAAGAGCAGAAAGGCAGCCAGGAGGTAACGCAGGTCGGCGCGACGCAGCACGGCCAGCGTCTCGCCCAGGCCAATCTGCCAGAACAGAAAGGCCAGTGCCCCGATGCTGACGATCACCCGCAGGAGGTTCAGCCCGTGCTTTTTCATCTACTCGACTATCCGTATTTTACTCAATAACACTCGTTCGGACAGCCAATGACCATCCCCCGCCAACACCGGCAACCGATCTCCACCGGGGACGTACAAACCGACCTCGACATCGTAAAAGCCGGACGGCGTGGTCAGCCCCACCGTCAGGTCGCGGGTGTCCTTGATGACCTGCCCGGCGGGGATCGGCCCATCGCTCAGTTGACCGTCGCTATTGGCCCAAACCTGGTCAGCACCACCGAGGACGTGGGCAAAGACGTGATAGTTTCCGTCAACTGCGGTCTGTGCTCGCCAGTAGAGAATCAGGTGGATTGTCTCACCGGGGCGGGCCACCCGGCGATCCATCTCGTAGCCGAGGAGGACGAATTTGTCACCCAGGTTGGCGTTCAATGGATTGGGGAATTCGCCGGGCCGGGGGCGGATCTCGACCGCAGCCAGGCGCAGCGCGTAGCGCCCGTCGGCTGCGGTGAGACGGTCGCCGCCGGGCAGGTAGAGGCCAACCTGGACGTATCCCGAATCGGGCGCGTAGGCTGTCTCTGGAACGTGGATCCGCAGGGTGTCGGCGAAGGCGACTCCCGGCTGCCAGGCGGTGGTGGGGTAGCTGCCCAGGCCGGGGTGAGTGTCCCGTTGGGCGATCATTGTGCCCACGTCACTCAGCAGGTGGACGAACACGACATAGTTCTGTGCGGGCCGGGATAGCGCCTGCCAGTAGAGGGTGACATCCACCTCACCGCCCGGTTCGATCTCGGCCGGCGTGACCCTGTAGCCCAGCAGCCGCGCCACGCCGCCCAGGTCAACGCCCACGGGGTTGGGCACGGCCTGGATTTCGGCCCCGGTCAGTGGGCGGGGGCGGGCAAAGGCGGGAGTCAGCACACCGACCAATCCGTAGACGGCCAGCGCCGCCATCCCGACCAGCGCCGCCAGACTCGCCGTCCAGGCCAGACGACGGGGGGCAAAGCGGCCCAGTCCCCCCATCAACAGAATCACAAAGGCCGGCAGGGCCGGGAACAGGAACCGGCCCATCGCGCCGGCGGGCTGGATCAGAATGTAATACACCACCACGGCTATAAAGACGAGGCAGGTCGTTGCCAGGAGCGCCAGGATAGCACGAGGGGGCGTGGCACGGCGGGGAATCAGGTAGCCCGCCAGGGCCAGGGCGCAAAAGCCGAGCATCGCCCGGTAGACGGTCTGGGGCAGGGGCAGTTGCCCGTAGCCAAAGCGGCCCCACAGGCTGCTCCACAGGTATGGTAGCCCTTGCCGGACGGCCCACCAGTTACCGGCCGGGGAGCGGCCGGCCCAGAGTTCATTGACCTTGCTCATGCCGGTGAGGTCGCCATAGAGCGCCAGGTTGCGCCAGAACCACCAGCCGGAGATGGCGGCCGCCAGCCCCAGGATGACCAGGTTGGAGCGCAGAAAGGCACGCCAGTCCCGGCTGCGCCAGGCCGCCAGCAGGTAGGCCAATTCGATAGGCAGGAGCAGGGCCGCCAGGTGCAGTTTGGTGAGAAGCGCCAGGCCATAGAGCAGGCCCAGAGTCAAATCGGTGCGGAGGGTGGAGCCGCGCCGCAGGAGCCGGACGCAGGCCAGCAATACCGCCGCACCGCACAGCGCGGCGGGGATGTCGTTGTTGACCGCACCGCTCAGGTAGATGAACTGGGGGTTGAAAGCGAGCAGCGCCGCGCCGCCCACGGCCAGCACGGGCCGGTCGGGAAAGACCTCGCGCCCGGCCAGATAGGTGAGCCAGACAGCGCCCGCGCCGATGAGCACGGTCATCCAGCGCACCAGGTAAACGGCCAGGACGACGCCGTGGAGAGGAGGCAATTTGCCAAATTGCCCCACGTCGCCAGGGTGGAGGTACTGGTTCTTGTTATCGGCGCTGATTTCCCAGACGCGGTCGTCCCAGTGCGGGTTGACCGGCGGCTCGTAGTAAACGTCCTGCGCGACGGGGACCCATCCACTGACGAGCGCACCGAGAGCATAGTAGAGCGGCGGGTGATGGCTCTGGGCACGCGGGCCGGAGGCGGATTGGACGGGCAATTTGTGGTAGACGGCGATGTGGCGCACGTAGCGAAAGTGGCGCAGTTCGTCGGTCGGCTCGTAGAGGGGGGAGGAGAGGCTGTAGGCGAAGGATATGGCAATGAACAATGAGACAATGACCAATGACCAATGACCAGTGATCATTGAACGGTGACCAATGTCTGATGGCTGACGTTCGGTAGCGGTGGCATGTTCGTGTTTTGCCTGGACGCTCACACAGTATCTCCCCGTCGCTTCACGGCCCAGGCGACAGCGATGACGACGAGCAGCGAGGTCAGGCCGGTGGTCGCCAGGCCGATTTTCAGCGCCGGGGGATCGTAGGTCATCACGATCCGGTGCTCGCCGGGCGGCACGCAGAGGGCACGCAGGGTATAGTCGGCCCGCAGGATAGGGAGGGGGTCGCCATCCAACGCAGCCCGCCAGCCGGGGTAATAGATCTCGCTCAACACCAGTATGCCGGCGGAATCGGCGTGCACCGCGAGAGCG
Organism: uncultured Anaerolineales bacterium; assembly: GCA_964400615.1. Taxonomy (GTDB): domain Bacteria; phylum Chloroflexota; class Anaerolineae; order B4-G1; family B4-G1; genus B4-G1. The sequence goes on from CAYNVC010000021.1 coordinate 9,665, forward strand.
ATTTGGTTGTTGCCCCGGCGGGAGAATTGCACTTTTTCCGGCTGCGCCGGTTCAGAGAGTGGGCAGGCAGGTTCCTGCTCCAATAGCACCGTGCTGCGAGGGTCGAAATCTGGTTCCTCGAGCCGCTCTAGCGTTGCTTCATCGGCGCGTACCTCTACCCGATGAACCAGCCAGGCAGCGGGCAGCGCGGACGGGCGCTCGTAAACCCAGACGCCGGATTGCTGGCCGAGCAACTGGAGCGCGTTTTCAGAGTCGGACGGGGGTATCTCTTGCGTCGTCGCCAGGTAGCGAGCGTGCAAGAGGTCATAGGCGCGTGAACGGTAGTCGGGAACCTGGGTGGTGAAGCGAGAATAGCGCTCCAGTTCCAGAGGGTCGTAGCCAAAGACGCTCTCCAAGCCAAGAGCCGCCCCCTTGTTTTGCTCAAAGATGCTCAAACCCCAGGGGAGCACGCGCCCGTCCCCGCCGTTCACTATCTCGGCGACTATGCGCCAGTAGGCGCTCTCTTCCACCTCGGCGGGCCGGACGATGGAGCGGCTAAATCCCCACAGATCCAAGAGCACCAGCGCCAGAGCCAGCACCGTCCCCTGGCGAGTGCTCAGGCGACCCGTTCCCCAGGCATGCATCAACCCCACGGAGAGGAGGAAAAAGAGCAAAAAGAGAGCGCTGTTGTTGGCGACGTGCCAGAGTCGCCCGACCTGGGGATTGCTCTCGCGCTGCAAAGCAAAGATGAGGAAACTGGCAACGACGATCAAAACGGTGAAGAAAGTGACCACCCAGGGAAAGGGGCCGCCGGTCAACCTCCGCAGGACGCGCCGGGCCTCCGCTCCGTTGCGGCGCAGGTCGGTCAACAGCAGCCCACTCGAGGCAGCGACGGCAAAGGTAAAGAGAAAACCGGCCCGTCCAGGGGCACGCATAGAGCGGAAAAAGGGAAGAAAATTACAGGCCAGGCGGTGGAGAATGCCAAACTGTCCCAGGGCCAGCAGCAGTCCGCCCCCGCCCAGCGCAAGCAGGAAGGGAAGCAAGCGATGATGCAGGTTTTTACGGAATGCCAGTGCCAGTGTCAAGAGCAATGGCAAGATTCCGGTGTAAAAGATTGCCTCGACGTAAATCCCATCACCCCAATACCCGGTTTGAGCCGGTTCGCCGAAAAAGTTGGGAATCAGCAACGTCAGCAGATAGCCAGGGGGCCAGGAGTAATTTGAGGCAAAAGTGTACGTGGCACTCTGACGAGTGGAGAGAGTGACGAACTCTCCGGTGGGGAATAGTTGAACGGCTGCCAGCCCCAGCCCGGTCAGGGTCATCACAACGCCAAAAAGCAGCGGTTTAAGCACTGCGGGCACTGTTTTTCTCTGTCGCCAGGCCACCCAGGTGCAATACGAGACATAAGCCGCAAAGGTCAGCCCGACGTAGATGAAAGAAGCAGTGTGGCCCGCCAGCAAAGAGAGGGCAACAGGAAGCCCGCCCAGCAACGCCATACTCAGCCTGTTCCTCTCCAATGCCCACCGGTAGGCCCACAGAACCAGCGGCAGCCAGGCCAGGGTCATCACCACTCCCAGGTGGCCGGCGTAGAGACGCACGGAGAAAACACCATTGAAAGCGAAAACCAATGCTCCAAAGAGCGCTCCCATCTGGTCTGCTCCCTCGCTGCGCAACCAGCCGTACATGCCCACCCCGGCCAGCCAGAGATGCAAGCAGACAAGCAATCCAACAGCCCGCGCAGCAGGAAGCAACAGGAGCAACCAGACCGGCGGGTAAAAGAGGGCTGGCTGGGGATTAGCCAGGAAGGGAACGCCGGAGAAGAAATGCGGGTTCCAGAGGGGCAAATCGCCCTGGCGTAAGCTGTGCAGCGCGAAACGCCACCACTGCAAAAACATATAGTCCACGTCGTTACCGGCAGCAACTTGCCCGGACGGCAGCCAAAGCAAGTCCCAAAATGGGAGTAGGACAAGAACCGCCAGTACAATGGTCAACCAAACGGACTCGGGCACCCTTTTCAAATGTCTCATAGTAGATACACAGATTCTCATCCACTCACTGAGAGGTTGTTCTGTCTAACAGCCTTGATGTCGGATAGCCTCAGTCCGGCCCGCAGTAGAGCCACGTATCCCAGGCCCAGCGGCAGCAGGCGCACCAGGCGCAGGAGAATGGCAAAAGTCAGGGCCGGTTCTTTATCCACCGCAAAGACGGCCAGTCCACCGACGATCAGGAACTCGGTCGTGCCGATCTGGCCGGGCAAGGTGGGCACGATGGCGCCGAGCGTGATCAGCGTCACCAGCAAGAGATATGCCTGCCCGGCGACGGCGAGACCCAACGAGCGGCCAATGAAGAAAAAGGCGAGGGCCAGACAGGGCCAGATCAAGCCGGTCAGCACGAGCGCGGCGACCAGGAATTTGCCCCGCCCCAAGACCCGCAGCCCGGTCACGAAAGCATGCACGAGATTCTCGACTCTGAGAGCCAACGGCGCGGAAAAGTGGGCAACCAGACTCCCAATCCAGATTGCAGTCCGGGCCTCCCAGCGCGAAAGGGAGAGCAAGAACAGAAAAGCCACTCCTAGCATCAGCGCGGCCAGCGCGATCATCAGATCAACCCAGTGAGGCAGGGGCAAGGCGAGGGAGAGAAGCAGCAAAAACACCACCAGGACGAGAATATCGAGAGTTTTCTCAATCATGATACTGGCGAGGGCAGCGCTCTTGCTGACCCCGGTGCGCCGGCCCAGGACAAAGGCCCGAATCAACTCCCCAGCGTTGGCGGTCAGGGCAAAATTGCCCAGGTAGCCGATCAGGACACCCGACCAGAGAGCGCCGAACTTTACATCCTCCAATGGCCCCAGGAGCAGCCGCCAACGCAACGCCCGCAGGGCGAACATTCCCAGCATCGCCGCGCCGGCCGGGAGCAGCCAGATGTAATCCGCCGCTTTGACGGCCCGGCCCATCTCTCCCCAGTCGAACCCCCGCAGCACCCAGACCAGGAGGGCCAGCCCGACCAGCGCCCCAACCAGATAGCGCAGTCTTTTCAAATTCTCCACGCGCCGCTACCCCAAGTATCCCAATTCACCCAGCCGTTTGATGATTTCTTCTTCCCCTTCTGGCGTGTAGCCGGTATCGGCCGCCGCCTGGCCCGGGGAAGCAGAGCCATCGGAAAATGTCACCTGGCCAGGATCGTAATCTCTCAAAGCTGCCCCCAACACCTGGCCGTCCATATCTCTGGGGACGGCCAGGCCCAGCGCATGCAGGATGGTGGGAGCCACGTCCCAGATGACCGCTCCCTCGATTTGTGTACCCGGCTGAATGTCTTGGCCGTGCATGATGAGCAACCCGTGGTCGCGGTGCATACCCGAATAGCGATAGACCGTGTCCACGGTGTGGTTGGAGCCGAAATCGGAGAGGCCAAAAAAGATGTCCGTTTCCTCGGCCGGAAACAGGGTCAGATCGGGCGCTTCGTCCAGGTGCGGGCCGGTGTAGATATCCTCCCGCCGCACCACGCGGCCGATGAGGGGCCGCCCGTTCCGGGGATCAACAAACTCTTTTGTCAGGGCGACGATCTGCTCTCTGACCCGCTCGTACTCTTGCCCCGGCGCAACGATCCCCTGCGGCTCTCGGCCCTCGAGGTTGACGTAGATGGAACCCAGGTGGCGGCCAAAGGAATAGGCCAGCGATTGGGACCAATCCACGTCCAGGAAAGACATAAACACCATTTTGATCAAGTGCTCGGCAAAGTAGCCGACTTTGTACTCGGCTTGCTGGGCCAATCCTAACCGGTTGATGAGTTTATGGACGTTCCGCAGGGTAAACCCGCCCCGGAACAGGAGCTTGCGCAGCTGGGTCAGGGGGTTGCGCTTCAATTTGAGCAAGCCCACGTCCAGCAGCCAGTTGTTGAGCACGATAAAGTTATAGGCCGGCCCCATCCCGTGGTCGGAAAGGACGACGACGAGTGTGTCGTCGTCCACTTTTTCCAGCAGTCGCCCGATGCTCTCGTCCAGCCGTTGAAAGTAAGCGGCCACGACATCGCTCTGGTCTCGCGCGTCCTGCCGCCAGGGGTGGTGAGGGTCGAGAAAGTGGAATAGCTGGTGCAGTATCCGGTCGGTATCGAAATAGACCACGGCGGTAACGTCCGTGGGGTGATGTTCCATCAAGTAAAGAGCCGTGCGGGTACGCATTTCCAGCAGTTGGTAACAGGCGTCCAGGAAACTTTCCAAGTGGCCCGTGGAAAAAGTGGCCGTGGGGTAGATGCGATAAAAGCCCACCTCTCGCTCCAACTCGGCCAGCAGCTCGGGGGGATGGATAAAGTCGCGGGCACTGTAGGGGGTCAGAAAGCCGCTGACCATAAAACCATCCACCTTTTCCACCGGGTAGGTCATCGGCATGTTCAATACGCCCACACTGCGCCCGGCCTGGTTTGCCAGGCTCCAAATCGTCTGCCCATCCCGCCGCCCGGCGTTGACCGGGGCAAAGAGGTAGCCGCCCTGGCGACGGTAGAGAAAGTCATAGATACCCATCTTGCCGGGGTTCTTGCCGGTCTGGAAGGCAGACCAGGAGGGGCCGGAGGTCGGCGGGACTGTTGACTTGAGATCCCCCACTGCCCCTTCTACCATCAAGCGGTTGAGGTTGGGCAACCATCCGGCGGCGGCCCAATTTTGAATCAGGCTCAACGGCACGCCGTCAAGCCCGATGATCAGGGTTTTGGGGTTTTTACTCATTCGATTCCTTCAATTCTCTCTCACAAAAGTGTGTTGTCCACCACAACGCCGGATTCTGCACACAGGGAAAACGGGACTCTAACCAAGAGTCCCGTCCTCCTTTCACGTCAAACCGACTAATAAGTATCGCAACCTTCGTCCACGTAGAAATAATCGTAACCAATCTGAGTGGGCGCTACTTCCCAATCTCCCCCCATAATTCCGACCCATTTTAGGGATGAGATTGCGCCATCGGAAAAACTGTACACTTGTTCATCGTTTATGTACAGCTTGACTGTATTACCCACAATCTTTGCCGTCAACACGTTTGGTTCATACCCTGCCTTAGCCGGCCATCGTTTAGCCCCAATATATTGTTCCAGGTACGTACGTGTTTCATTCTTAAAGGGGTGATTGGGGCCAGGATACTGATAGCCAGTTCGCTTGACGACGCCCCAGTCACCGAGGTTGTTAACCTCGAGAGAGTAAACTGTACTTT
>CAYNVC010000022.1:0-9669 GCA_964400615.1 uncultured Anaerolineales bacterium
CTGCGTGCTCCGGAACGCGGCCATCCTGGCCGCATGCGGGCGGGGACGCCCGCGTTCCCAGGCTCGCCATCCGGCACAAAAAGACGACGGACACCCACCCGGCCTCTCATTTGTGGCGAGTTGTGCTATAATAACGACACGTTTGTCCATACCTGGAGTTCCGGCTCGGAATTCCAGGCGAGCAAGAGGCAGAACGATGAAATCAGAAACCCGATTTACACACGAGACCTACCTTTCCCCTTTCACCTGGCGCTACGGCTCCGCCGAGATGCGCGCCCTCTGGAGCGAGACGCACAGGCGACGGCTCTTGCGCCGCGTGTGGGTGGCGCTCGCCGGAGCGCAGCAGCGGGCCGGGCTGGTCACATCTGAGCAGTTAGCCGACCTGCGAGCGCACCAGGATGACGTGGACCTTGTCCGCGCCGCCGAGATCGAGGCCGAAATTCACCACGACCTGATGGCCGAAATCCGCACCTTTGCCGAGCAGTGCCCGGTCGGCGCTCCCATCATCCACCTGGGGGCCACCAGCGCGGACATTTTAGACAACGCCGATGCGCTACGCATTCGCGCTGCGCTCGACCTGCTGCTGGCGCGGCTGGCTGCGCTTTTGGACGACCTGGCCGATCTCGTCGAATCTCACGCCGACCGGGCCTGCATGGGCTACACCCACATCCAGCCCGCCGAACCGACCACCGTCGGCTACCGGCTGGCGACCTACGGCCAGGATTTGGTGGAGGATTATAGCGAGTTGCGCCGGCGACGGGATAATCTGCGGGGCAAGGGAATGAAGGGGGCTGTGGGCAGCGGGGCCTCTTACGAGCGGGCGCTGGCAGGCTCCGGGATGAGCCGCACCGAGATGGAATCGCTGGTGATGGAAGAGCTGGGGTTGGCTCCCTTCCCCATCACCACCCAGGTCTATCCCCGCAAGCAGGATTACCGCGTCCTGTCCTCCCTGGCAGGGCTGGCGGCCTCGCTCTACCGCTTCGCTTTTGACCTGCGGTTGCTGCAATCGCCGCCCATCGGCGAGTGGAGCGAACCGTTCGGCGCTAAACAGGTTGGTTCCTCAGCGATGCCATTCAAGCGCAACCCCATCAACGCGGAGAACATAGATAGCCTGGCTCGCTACGTTGCCGCGCTGGGCCGTGTGGCCTGGGACAATGCCGCCCACAGTCTGCTGGAACGCACGCTGGACGATTCGGCCAACCGTCGCGCCATCCTGCCGGACGCATTCCTGGCAAGCGACGAAATTCTGCGCCGCGCCCACCGTTTGCTGCGCGGGTTAAACATCCGCGAGGCTGCCATCACCCGCAACCTGGAAATCTATGGCACGTTCGCCGCCACCGAACGGTTGTTGATGGAGTTGGTGCGCTGCGGCGCCGACCGCCAGACGATGCACGAGGTCATTCGAGCGCGCGCGATGGAGGCATGGCAAAAGGTGTGGGCCGGCGAGCCAAACCCACTGCCCAATCTGCTGGCCGCCGATTCGGCGGTGCTGCGTTACCTGGACGCCGACCGCGTGCGGGACCTGCTCCAGGTTGCCGGTCACGTCGGCGACGCCCCTCTCCGCGCACGCCAGATGGCGCACGAGATTCGTCGGGTTACGAGAGAATTTCCCCCGTGAACCGGGGCAACGACCCTGGCAGGAGTGGATTCCAGGACTGTACCTGTGAAAATGGAAGGTTAGAACGATGAACAATGAACAAATCCGGCCTCTGGCGCTGGGCGTCATCTGGCGCGGCGCGGAGATACTGGTTTTCGAGGGGTACGACCACGTCAAAGGCGAGACCTTTTACCGGCCCCTGGGCGGCGGGATCGAGTTCGGCGAGCGCGGGCCGGAAGCGCTGCGCCGCGAGTTCCGCGAAGAGTTGGGGGCCGAACTCGTGGACGTGCGCTACCTGACCACCCTGGAGAACATTTTCACCTGCGACGGCGCACGCGGCCACGAGATCGTCCTGCTCTACGAGGCGACCCTGGCCGACCGCTCTTTCTACGAGCAGGAAACGTTACAGGTACACGAAGAGACCGAGACCTTGCCGGCCTGCTGGATGCCGCTGCGTGAGTTTCGGGAAGGCGGGCCGCCATTGTACCCGGATGGGTTGCCCGAATACCTGAATTTGGCACGGGACGATCTCGAATTCAATCCTCAAAATCCAGATTTTGGGGCTGATCTGTAAGTGTATGTAAGCAGATGTTGGTATGTTGTTGCTGTGTCTGTTCGAACTCGGGGTCCAGTTCTAGCGAGTGTTCTAACAGGCGGCATGCCTGAGCTTTGTCGTGCAGCCAGTACCATTGTAGATCGGCCCATTCATTCCACAGGATGATGTTCTGTGGGGCAATCCTCGTAGCCTGGTCATAGTAGTCGTTTGCTGCACGCAGGTGCTCCTCTTGCACCGCCAGGGCCGTCTCGATCTCTGCCGCTGCCCGGTGGAAACGGGCCAGGTTGGCGTTATGGTCAGGATTCAGGGGATTGAGCGCCTGGGCGTGCTCCAGCGTCTCCAATGTTTGCGCCAAGTACGTTTCTCGCCTGGCGGGACGGCTCTCCTCTTGTGCCCGCTCCATCTGCGCCCGGCCCAGGTAGATGTAGTAAAAATCTTGTCGCGGGGCCAGATTGATTGCTTCCTCGTATAGTTCAACGGACAACTCCCACTGCCTGCCCTGGTCATAAGGAAAAGCCATCTTGTAGACAATGTCGGCTTGCACTGGACGCACACACGTGCCCAGGATGAGCATCATTGCTCCGGCGACGGTCAGGATGTAGAGCGGAAAGGCTGCGAGGCTGCGCCAATTCCACGCCGCTGGCAAAGTGCGGGGACGGGGCAGCAGGAGCGCAACGCTCAATAGACCCACGAGAATGGCGCCCCAGGAGAGAAGGGGTAATGCTGTCGCCGTCTGCCGGGTAAACTGGAGTACGGCGTCCATACTATGCAGATTTGAGCCAACGGGCGACTCCATCAGGGAGGATAATCGTCCCTTCATCGCCAGACCCGCGCCTGCCGATAAGAGTAAAGCCAATACGGCCAGCAAACCAGTCCAGAGTCTACGCTCAGCGACAGCGTTGACGATGACCGTAACTACCGCCAGCGCGAGTCCGACCAACATCACAGTACCTGGCGCGACGCCGTCTCGCGGGGTGCGCAGAAAACCAGCCATCGTCACGACGACGAGGGTGATCGTTGGCAAGAGGAGCAGTGCTACCTTCGATGGTTCTTCTTTCGTTGCCTCCGTTTTATGCTGCGAGATCAGCGCGGCCATTGCCCCCAGCCCAACCCAGAACAGCATCCGGGTGGGGATGATGGGAATGCTAAACTGGGCTTCGATAAAGTGGGTCAGTCCAGCCCACAGCACTCCGCTGGCGACGATGGCCTGGACGACACCTTGCTCCGTCAAGACGATCATCACGCCTGCGCCGAAAAAGGCCACCAGCAAGAGCAAGAAAACGGCCACGCCGGCCCAGCCCAGGTTCACCCCCACGTCCAACAGTTGGTTGTGAGCGCGGTCGGGCGAAGCTGTCCGTGCCTCGTAGTGGCCCATCTCCGGCTGATAGACCGAGGGATAGGTAAAAAGCATCGTCTCCGGCCCATAGCCCAGCAGGGGCCGCAACGCAGCCCTGGGATCGGGTTGGGCGCCCACATCGGGACGGGTGTAGAGCAGTTCCCGCGCTCCCTGCCAGATGAGTTGGCGCACCACCGGAGCAGAGACCATGCCAGGTTCCTCCCGGCGCATTATGGCCCATCCGGCGAGCGAGATGTCGGCAAAGCTGGTGATGCTCAGTGTCAGTAGGATGCCGAGGATCAAGAGACCAGTCAGCCCCGCTAACACCCGCCGTCCGCGCCTCTGGCGCAGAGGAACGGCGATCAACAGCAGGGCAGAGGGGACGGTGGCCGCGAGCAGCGCCAGCGGGGCAATGCGAGCGCCGGTGAGCGTGAGTGTGTACACTTGCAGGCCCAGGATGGGCAACCCGCCGAGCAGAAAAAAGCTGTGTCGTAGAATACACGACCAGGCGAGCGTCGCTCCTCGGAAACGCTGCAACTCTTTCCAGGTGACATAGGCGAGGGCGAGCAGCCCGGTCAGAGTCAGAGGAATCACCATCACCAGGTAAGCGGCCAGAAAGATCGGGTTGCCCAGCGTCGAGGCCACGATAGGCCCCGCAGCGCCCCAGGGCAGCGGATCTATCCCACTGCTTTGCATTACGGCGTAGCACGTCACGGGGAGGCTTCCCAGGGCCACAGCCGCCAGCAGTCGCCCTACCTGGCCGATGGTGCGCAGGCGGGTAGCGATGAACAACGAGATTGCAATCAGGCAGAGAGTAAAGTATGTGCCTTGCCCACGCTGGTAGGAACCCATCAGGCTGATATAGGGATGGACTGAGATGATGGTCGAAGCGAGGTAGACGGCGGCAAACAGCGCCGCCAGTACAGCCAGCGCGTAAAAAAGCCAGTGGCGGCGGGGGCGGTTGACTCTGCCGCGCCCGTTCAGGCCCAGCCGGTGGATGGCGTGCTCGATGGTGCTGACCAGCCAGGCGGTCACCATCATGAGCGCCAGGCCACGCAGGATTGTTCCTTTGTCAGGTTCGAACACACGAGCAGTGCGCACGTTGAAAAAGGCGGGTACAAGCGTCACCGCCAGCAGCCAGCCAGCTTCGATGAGGCGATCACAAAAGCGACTCAAGCGTGTCTCCATAATAACCTCACTCGTAGAACTCGGACGAACGTCGAAAGTGTTGCTTTATCCCTATTGTAGTGGAGCAAACGCCACAATTCTTTCTAGGGTTGGGGGTAATTTAGATTCTGGAACCCGGCAATGCCTCGCGTTGGATGGGAAAAGCTGACGGCCTCGAGCTGAAAATCATCTACCCAAACCCTGCCTTTACCTTCCAGTGAGACGCCGAAAGCGATTTCGGCGCTGTCTCGAGGCACGTCCAGGATGATCTCGAACTTTTCCCAGTCAGTCGTGCCTGTCACCGGTTTATCTTGCCTGATCTCACCTTTCGGGCCGTCCACGCGCATCCACAAGCTCGCCTGCCCGATGACTCCTTCTGTCTTGACGTATCCCGACAGGCGCAGTCTATTGCCACGATAATTATCCGCCGCAATTGCTTGCGTCAGCGCCCCATAGCCCATTGGGTTGGCTCCCTGGGACGCGACGTAACCGCTGGCCCGGCCACCGTGAGTTATTGTATGGTCAACTCCCACCACATAGCCCTGGGGGAGGTTGCCGGACGTTGACCATCCATTGGGCGGACGTTCATCTCTGTTGTTTGTGATGAGTGGTTGATTTGAGTCAGCAGCGCCAGAAGTCAGTGTAGAGCCGTTGACCGGCTGGCTCATACCCGCAAAGAGGGCAACTAACACGACTACTTGTAGAATCAGTGCAGCCAGCGCGGTCGCGCCGGAGAGAGGGCGCTGTGATCGTTCCCACAGCCATGCAGACACCTTGGGGCGATTCAAGCGCGGGGCGATGGCAGCAAAGGTCATCTGGGGAGACGGGTGGACAGTCTTCAAATCGGCCAACAGGCTGTAGTTGATGCGCCGTTGCAATGTCTCGTGGTCGGCCAGGCGGGCGCGGCAGCGTGGACATGTTGCCAGATGCCGGGTCATCGTCTCCCGTTGAGCGTCGGTGATGGTCCGGTGAACGTAGCCAACCAATTGTTTCTCGCTCAGGTGAGTATTCTTCACGCTCTCTCCTTTTCCAAATCGGCCAGGTAGCCCGGAGCAAGGGCCACTCGCAGCCGTTCGTAGGCCAGCCGCACCCGCGATTGGGCTGTACGCAGGGAACAACCGGTGATCTGGCCTATTTCCCGGTATGTGTGACCACCCCAGTAGCGGAGCAAGATCGCCTCCCGGAGCAGCGGGGTCAGCGCCTGAACTGCCTTCCAGACATCGCTGTGCGTTTCCCGTAGAATAGTCTGGCGCTCTGGAGTGGGAGATGGGGTGGCAAGATCACCTCCCCGCTGCCGCCAGATGTCCAGGGACAGGATGGGCAGTCGGCGGCGGCGTTGCCTGTCCCGGCAGCGGCTGACTGTGATGGTATGCAGCCAGGTGGTGAAACTGGCCCGTGCTGCGTCGTAACGGTCTATGTGAGCCAGGGCGTAAGCAAGCGCATCCTGCGCTGCTTCTTCAGCGTCAGACAGGTTGCCCAGCAGACCGTAAGCCAACCGGAATGTAGCTTCCCGGTGGTGATTGTACAAGGCTGTAGCGGCGCGTTCGTCGCCGGCCCGCCAACGCTGAATCAGTGCATTGATGTCTGGCATATCATGGCATACCGGATGTCGGTATTATATTATACGTGATGAGTGGTCGTTTTGATCATCTGCGTCCAGTTGGGTCAGTTGGAACTGAACAACCCAGATCGGATGTCCGTTACTTTTTTGCGCCGGATGGCAAGCTCCGCCTGGAGACGCGGGCATACTGCCCGCATCCGTGCGGCCACATGCGGCCAGGATGGCCGCGATCCGCAGCACGCGAAAATATAACGCACACCCACCCCGATTGGTTGCCTTTTTAGAATATCCCCAATTGTGGTATACTAATATCTGGTTAGGAACTGTCAAGTCAGCCAACCCTCCTGCAAACTGGCAGATTGAAACCGGGCGGTGACGGTGGCATTCCGTTACTTTGACAAGCAGTTTCTATGGCGATTCTTTCGTGAGGAGATAGAGCAGATGAGAGAAACCACGTTTATACAAGATTGGGTTCAAGAGGGGGGCAAATCTGAGGGCGTCGTATGAGCGAATCTGTCCCCCGTTGGAGCACGGCGACGAAACGCACCATCGCCAGCGCCATCCTGGTGCTGCTGGCGCTGGTGGCCTACCGCTTTCGGGGCGTCATCCGCCCCCTGGTGATCGCGCTGCTGCTGGCCTTTATCCTCGACCCCATCGCCGACTTTCTCACCGACCGGGTGCGCCTCTCGCGCGGCCTGGCGACGGGCCTCATCTTTTTGGTGCTGATCGTGGGGATATTGGGCGTGGTGGCCGCTCCGATGACGGTCGTGCCGGCCATCCAGCGGGCCGTGATCTCGTTGCAGGTGGATACGACCGCGGTCATCACCGAGATCGGCGCGTTCCTGGAGCGCCCGGTGCAGGTCGGGGAGTACACCCTGGACCTGAGCAGTATGTACCAGGAATTGAGTTCCATGCTCCGCTCCGTCGTCTCCTCGGCGGCGCAGGGCACGCTCGACGTGGTGCTCAACCTGGCATCCGGGGCGTTCTGGCTGCTCATCATCCTGATGATCGCCTTTTACCTGGTCAAGGACGCCGACCGCTTTACGGAGCAACTGGATGACCTGGCTCCGCCCGGCTACCGTGACGATTTCGTGCGCCTGCGCCTGGAAATAACGAACGTGTGGAACGCCTTCCTGCGCGGCCAACTGTTGCTGGGCGGGGCAATGCTCGTGCTCACGACCGTCGTCTGCACGGCGGTGGGGCTGCCATACGCCGGAGTGATGGGGCTGGTCGCCGGGGTGATGGAGTTTGTGCCCAGCGTCGGGCCAATCGTCGCGTTGATCCCGGCGGCGCTCGTGGCCCTGTTCCAGGGGTCGAACTTTTTGCCGTTGAGCAATCTGTGGTTCGCGGCGCTGATCGTTGGGCTGTACATCGTGATCCAGCAGATCGAAGGGAACCTGCTCGTGCCGCGCATCATGGGGCGCAGCCTCAACCTGCACCCGCTGATGGTGCTGATCGGCATCATCGCCGGCGGGAATCTGGCCGGTATCCTGGGTATGCTCCTGGCCGCCCCGGTTCTGGCGACGTTGCGCGTGCTGGGCCACTATATCTTTTGCCGCCTCTACGACCGCGACCCATTCGCCCAAGAGAACGAGCCGCCACCCAAGCCCGGCCTGGTCAAACGGGCCTATCGGGCGGCGCAGTGCCGGTTGCAGGAGAAACTGGCACACAAGGACGCGGCCCCCCAAATCCAGGTTCGAGCGGCGCAGGCGGCGGATGGGCCGGCAATCGAGGCCATCTCGGCCCAAATTTGGGAGGGGCGCGACTATATCCCGGACGTGTGGGAGGATTGGCTGGCCGATCCCGATGGGCAGTTTTCCGTGGCCGAGATGGAGGGCCGGGTCGTGGGATATGGTAAGCTCACCCGTCTGGCCGATGGTGAGTGGTGGATGGAGGGCCTGCGGGTGGCCCCGGCCCATCGCGGTGAAGGAATAGCCGGGCGGTTGCATGCCCACCAGATCGAGTTGGCCCGGTGCACCGGGCGCGGCACGCTGCGCCTGGGGACGCACGCGGAAAATCATCCCGTCCACCACATGGCCGCCCGCGACGGTTTCCGCCGCGTGGCCGTCTACCGTCCTTACCGGGCCGACCCACTCCCCGCTCTCGAACCCCCATCCCTGCGTCGCCTGACCGGGGCCGACCTGGAAACGGCCTGGGCGCTGGTTCAGAACTCGCCGCGCCTGCGGGCGGCAAGCGGTCTGTGCGAAGATTTCTGGCACTGGAAAAGCCTGACCCGGGCCGAGCTAGAGCGCCGCCTGGCGGACGGGGACGCCTGGGGGCTGGAGACCGGTGGGGCGCTCGCTGCCCTGGCCCTGGTCGGCCGGCCGGAAGAGGGCGGGGAACCTGGCGTGCTCCACGTGGACTATGTGGAGGGTTCGCTGGCCCCCATCCTGGAGGAATTGCGCCGGCTGGCCGCGCGGATGGACTGCGCCGAGCTGCGCTTTAGGCCGGTGGACGAGCCGGAGTTGATAGCAGCGACGGAGGCCGCCGGGTACGAGCTGCGGGAGGAGAGCCACGATCTTTGGATATTCGAGCTGGCGCTATGAGCGCCACGTTGACGCAACTAGGGACCGGAGGTACACAAAATGCAAGAACCCGACATTGTCATCCTGGCCGAGACCGAAAACTATAGTCTGTGGCAGGCCGAGGAGCCGGACGGCGAGACCACCTATCACCTGGAATTGGGCGACGCCACGTTTCACTTTTTCCGCGAAGAGTGGGACGAGTTCGTCGAGCTGATGAAAAAGTATGTTGCAGAAGGCTAAACCGACCCCCCAACTCAAAGAGTGGTTGGATAGGCTGGCCCCCGTGGTGCAAAAGGCGCGGGAGACTCTGCGCGGGGTCGAGCCGGGCAAGCTGGCGCTGCGCAGCGGCTGCGAGCGGGACGCGGACGGCAACCTGCGGCTCACCTTCCTGTGGCAAGAGTACGTCGTCTCCGGCGACGATTTCACCGTCCGCTGGGCCGGCAGCGACGCCGAGGCCCCCTCCTTCTTCCAGAGCCTGATCCTCACCTACCTGGCGACGGCCGACGGCACGACCCCTTCGAGCCGTTGGATCGGCTTCCGCGACCTGCCGGACGGGATGTTTTACGTCCAGGCGTTCCAGGGTTACACCGGTGGCCGGATGATGCGCGAGTTGGTGGGGGGAAGTGAGGCTGTGCGCCGCGCCGCCGAGAAGCTGGGCGGCAAACCGCTCGAGATCGGCGACGTGGGGTACGCCTTTGCCGTGTTCCCTCACCTGCACATGGCGCTCACCTACTGGGAGGGGGACGACGAGTTTCCCTCGCAGGCGCGGGTGCTGTTCGAGGACACCGCCTCCCACTATATGTGTACCGACGGGCTGGCGATCCTGGGCAGCCAGTTGGTGGGCAGGCTGCTCAAAGCGGTGTGATCTCTACTTCCTCCAGCACGATTCTATCGCCGACGACAGCGCCGCCGGAATCCAGAACCGGA
>CAYNVC010000022.1:9769-14761 GCA_964400615.1 uncultured Anaerolineales bacterium
TTCCTCCAGCACGATTCTATCGCCGACGACAGCGCCGCCGGAATCCAGAACCGGAAGCCGGTGCAGATCGGCCGGATCGTACATGCCGACCTCGATGACGTGTGGCCCCGGCGGCGCGGCGGGGTCAACGGTGATCTCGTACTCGTCCACCACCACCTCGCCGGACATCCACAGCGTGGTGGGATAAGCGCCCCCGACGGGCGGATTGTCCCGCTGGCCCCGGATTTGCTCCTCACGGTCCAATAGATGGACAAAGACGGTGTAGCCGGTCTCCATTTCCGCCAGCGCCCGCCAGTAGAGCGTCAGGTGCAATGCGTCGCCCGGCGCGGCCTGCGTGCGATCTAAATCGTACCCCAGCAACTCGACCCGGTCGCCCAGGTTGGCCTGGAGGGGGTGCTGGATGGGCGGCACGATTGTGCTCCGGTCAACCTGCGCGATGTT
Source organism: uncultured Anaerolineales bacterium (assembly GCA_964400615.1). GTDB lineage: Bacteria > Chloroflexota > Anaerolineae > B4-G1 > B4-G1 > B4-G1. Next base: position 10,211 of record CAYNVC010000022.1, read on the forward strand.
GACCGTGGTCAACGCGAGCGGAGCAGCGACTGCCAGGCCGCTCTCGCGCTCTAAAATGGTCAGCGTGAGCGTGTACGCGCCGGACGGCGCGGCGGTGGGGATGCGCAGCCCGTACCTATCGAGCAGCAGCGTGGGGAGCGGCCACTGTGTGGTGGGGTAGGTATCGTGCACCGGGCGGCCGCGCCATAGCGCAATCGCGTCCCCTCCTGTCACGCTTTGCAAATCCAGCGCGGTCTCTAAATCGGGCAGCGGGCGCTCGGCCTGCCAGTAAAGCCCCAGGTAGAGCGTGTCGCCGGGGCGCAGCGCGGTCTGGTCGTGTTGCAAGCCCAGCAGTTCCAGCCCGGCAAAATCCACCTCCAGGGGCTGGGGAACGTCCGGCAGCGCGGCAGGCGGCGCGGCGGGCGGCCCAATTGCGACCGGGCCGAGGTGCAGGGACGTCCCGGCCATACGGCCCTGCTCGTCCAGCAGCGGCAGGCGGACGTTCTGCCCGTGCGAAGCCATCCCGGCCTCTAGCTCGAAATCGCCGGGCGGCATCACGTCTGGCGTGGGAATCTCTAATCGCTGGATGATCGTCTGCCCTGCTTCCCACTCTTCCGCCGGATAGTCGAACGGGTCGGCGCTGCCCCAGCGCAGCCCCCAGGCGTCGCACAGGTGGGCAAAGGTGAGCAGGTCGGGGGACTGGGGCGGGGCGAGCACGCGCCAGTAGAGTGTGGCCGCGAGCGTCTCCCCGGCGGCGACCGGGGGCAGGTCGTACCCGGTTAGTTCGATCTGGTTGCCCAGGTTGGCGTGGGCCGGATGTTGCGGCGCAAAGACGGGCGCGGTGTGCGCCGGCAGGTCGTAAAGCAGGTAGGCGGTGCTGCCATCCGGCCCCAGGTGACGCTCCCGCGCGGCGACCGGCTCCAACTGTTCCAACAGCGAGCTATCCGGCGTGGCGGAGCGCGGAAAGATGTAGAGCGCGCCCGCGCCAGAGGGCGGTGGAAACGCCAACACTCGCGTGCCGACCAGCCAGCGGATATCGTCATAGTCGTGGGCCAGGAAAGCCATCGTCGGGTGGCGGTAGTGGATCGAGGAGACGAACACGTCCCGCCCGCGCAGGTCGCGCTGGTTGAGCGTGCGGGCGGCGGAGGCCAGGTCGCCGTCGTTTTCGTAATAGGGTTGCGCCTGCGTCCCCCAGACGGCGAAATAATCCCGCCCGGTGGCCGCCCCCTCACCGGCGAGGAGGAGCAGAGCGAGGGCCAGCGTGGTGACCGGGGAGCGCAGCCAGCGCAGGCGGGGCAGACGGAGCGCGGTGACGATCCCCAGGGCGGGAAAGTAGAACAGCAGGGGCAGCACGCCGATGGCACGCAAGCTGTGCGGCACTTGTTTGCCCCCCAGGATGTTGGGGATCAGCAGCAGCGGCAGCCAGAGCAGCATCGAGATGGCGACGGTGCGATCTGTGGGGCGTGGGCCACGAACGGCCCGGTACAGCGACGTTAGCAGGCCCAGGTAGAAAAAGAATCCGATCACGGGGTCGAAAACGGGCCGCCCGACCAGGCCAAAGCGGGCCTGCAAATCGCCGCGCACGGTGAACATGCCAAACGCGGCCCCAACCGCGTGCCAGAGCGTCCGCCACACGTCCCCCTGGTTCAGGGCGGGGTTCAAGAGCGAGACCTGGCCCATGCGGGTGCCGAACGCTTCCGGGTGATGGATAAAGTAGAGGAACAGCGGCGCGGCCACGAGCGCCGCGACCAGGCCAAAGAGCAGGAACCGCGCCGTGATCTTGCGCTCTCCCCGGTGGGCCAGCCACAACCCCACGACCCAGGGGACGAGGGCCAGCGGCACGATGCGGCTGGCGAGGTAGGTGTAGGCGGTCAGGCCGCAGAACAGGCCGCCCAGCGCCAGATGGCGCCATTTGCCGCTCCGCGCTCCTTTTAGCAGGAACAGCAGCGTCGCGGCCTGGGTCAGGGGCTGGCTGATCGCCCGGAAGCCGTAGCGGCTGACGGCGACGTGCCAAAAGTTGGCGGCGATCAGCACGGTCGCAAAGAGGGCCACGCCGGAGCGCAGTGTCTCGTCCTGGCCGGCGAACAGTTCCCGGCCCAGGCAAAAGGTCACACAAACTGTGAGCAGGCCCAGCACCGCCGACGTAAAGCGCAAACTCCAGACGCTGACGCCCAGCAGTTTCATCCATCCCGCCGCCAGGTAAAAATAGAGCGTTTCTTTGCCGGTGTAGGAGCCGATAAAGAGCGGGAACGAGCGCCCGGCGGTGATCTCGGCGGACAGGATGCCGTTGGCTGCCTCGTCGTAATGCAGCCCAGGGGGGAGTTCCGACAGGTGGTAGAAACGCAGGAAAGCGGCTGCGCCCAGAATCAGGAGCAGCGGTAGCCACCGCCCCGGTTTGAACGTTGTTTTGGTGCTCACTGGATCCTCGGAATATGGTCGCGTTTCCCTCAGATATTGAGATACCAAACGCGCAGAATCACGGAAAGCACATTGCTTTCGTGGCCTGCGCGTCTTTATGGTTCGCTGCCAGGTGGTGCAGCGCCCCGGTGGGGCGTTCGGCGACGGTTATGAAAGGATGTTCTGGAGCCGCATCGCCAGGCTCATATCGCCCTTGATCTTGATCTTGCCCTGCATGAACGCGCTGGTCGCGTTCAGTTCGCCGCTGGACATGGCGACAAAGTCCTGGGCGTCCATAGAAAGGGTCATGCTCGGTGAATCTGCCCCCCCCTCGGTAACTTGGGGCTTTCCATCCTTCACCGTCAACGTCCACTGGCCGCCGCCCTCGCCGCTCAGTTCAAAGACTATGACGGCATCGAGGCCCTGAACTTTGGAGGGGTCTAGCTCAGCCATACGATCAAATATCTCGCGTACTCCTGCCATTTCAATCCTCCTGAATGTTGTAATGTGTCAAGAATGTGAAACCCGCATTTGAGTATACACTCACTGCTCATTCTTGTCAATTGCAGGCGACTGGCAATTGGAGAGATGGGGCCGCTTTTCCCGCCTGAAGGTTCTCCAATCACCTGTCCGAGTTGTGTTGGCGACAGGGCTGCTCAAAAGTTGCGCCAGGCGCGTTTCATCTTTGCCCATCTTGAATGACTGTGCTATAATCAACCTGGCGCGACGATAACTTGTGCAAGACGATACAACTTGAGGAGCGCAGGTGATGACCAGTAAACAGGCCAGCAAGGTGAACCGGCGTAAAGCGAAGGAACTGGAAAAGCGAGGGATCGAGGCCTACCGGGCGTGGAATATGGACCAGGCCGTCCAGTATCTCCGCGAAGCGATCCGCGTTAACCCCGGTGTGCCGGATTATCTGATCAACCTGGCACGGGCGTTGGCCCGCAGCGGGGATTTCGACCAGGCATTGCGGGCGCTGGCCGACTTTATGCGTATGGAGCCGGACTCGCCACTCGCCGACCGGTTCGAGCAGTTCTTTGCCAGCGGGATGGATAAAGTAGAGCGATTGCTCACCGAAAAGGCCAAAGCGTCCGGTGCTCCCATCGAAATGATCGGGGCCGCCATTCAGATGTGGCTCGAGTATCGCATTACTTTGGGGCGTGACCCGCTCATCGTCCGCAAGCCGGATACCTGGGCGGCGGCTCTGGATTATACGGTGCGCAAGGTAAACCTGCACCCGATCAAGCGAAAGGAAATTGCCGCCCTGTATGGCATCAGCGAGGGGGCCTTGCGAGAGAGGCACAACGACTTGTTGACCACGCTCGACATTATGCCGTGCGATTATCGCTATTTCACGGGCAAGGAGAATCCGCTGGACAAACTGGTCGAGGCGGCCGAGCTGTTGGAGCAACTGGAATCCAGCTTCCGCGAGCCGTAGAGAACACAGACGAAAACGCGGATTGCAGAACGATAGCGGGGCGGAGGTGGGTTTTCACTCCGTTGCTGTCCTGCAATCCGCGTTTTTAATTTGCCACGGGGACGGTGAAAGTAAATGTGCTGCCCTGGCCCACCTGGCTCTCGACCCAGATTTCACCCCCCTGCAATTCGACCAGGCTCTTGGTGATGACCAACCCCAAACCGGTGCCGGTTTCGCTGCGCACGGATGGATCGTCGGCGCGAAAGTATTTGGTGAACAGACGTTCCTGGTTTTGGGGGGAGATGCCAATGCCGGTGTCACTCACCGAGCAGAGCACAAACTCATCCTCGCCTCCGTCCACCGTGTGCCTTTCGGCCCGGATGGTGATGCGCCCCGCTTCCGGCGTGTACTTGTAGGCATTGCTCACCAGGTTGGTCAAAATCTGCACCAGCCGGCTGTGATCCCCCCGCACCGGCGGCAGGTTGGGCGCGATTTCCACGTCGAGCGTCTGTCGTTTGGCCTCGAGCTGCCTGCTGGTCGTGCGCAGGGCGTCGTCTATTACCCGCTCGATGGATACGTCCGCAAATTCCAGCCGGATGCGCCCACTCTCGATGCGGGATATATCCAGCAGGTCGCTGACCAGCGTGTTCATCCGCCCGACGTTGACCGCTATCGTATCCATAAAGTTGCGCTGATCCGGGTTCAGTTCACCGGCCACCCCCTTGGCGAGCAAATCCGCATATCCCTTGATCGAG
>CAYNVC010000023.1:0-14470 GCA_964400615.1 uncultured Anaerolineales bacterium
TCCAGACGACCGGGTACGGGTGGAGGCGATCACGGCCATCGAATCGCTGGCGCAGGCCAAGATCACGGGCCAGGTCGCCGATTCGCTGCTGGCTTACCTGGTTCGCCTGCCGCGCGACCCGGTCGAGCGGGTACGGCTGGCAGCGGTCTCTATCCTGAGCCAGATAGATGCAGCGCCGGCGCACCAATTGCTCGTCCAATTCCTGGCCGACTTGAGCAGCCAGGTGCGTGAGACCGCAATAGACGCACTGGTCAGCCTCGGCCCACAGGTCATCCCCACCCTCTCCCCGCTCACCCAGTCCGACGACCCCCAACTAGGCAAAATGGCAACCGTCGTCTTGAGCCGCATCCAACCGGAACGATTCGGCCACCTGATCGAGTCGCGCATAGATGACACCCTGCGAGCGATCTATGAAAATCACAACCGCCTGGAAGCGCTCACCCCTTACAAAGACCATGCCAGCATATCTGTCCTGCGGCAGGCACTCGACGAGAGGAACCGTCGCTCGAGCGACGAGATTTTCTACCTGCTCGCCGCCATCCACGACCCGGACGATGTGGCAGTGATCGCCGAATCGCTCACCAGCGACGACGCGCGCGTGCGAGCCAACGCGCTCGAAGCTCTCGAATCGCTGACGACGCCACAGATGACCATGCTCGTCGCGCCGCTGTTCGACCCGCAAATCGAACACTCGCGCCTGCTGCGCCTCGGCCAGGAGACCTGGGGTACACCGTACCCACCAGTCGCCCAGGTCATCCAGCAACTGGCAACCACCCCAAATGATCCATCGTTGCGGGCAATAATGGCCTTTGCGCTGGGCGAAATTGGAGCCGCACCCACCGACCAGGGGCGGCAGACACCCCCCAGCCCACCCTCCCCCCTGGACAAGCTGGCCCAGGCTTACGAGCAGCCCGGCCCCCTCCCGCTCTCCCGGCCAGAGATCGAACGCCTCTTGCAAATTTCGCTCCAAGATCACGACGCCGACGTGCGAGCCGCCGCTCAGGCCGCCCGGCGGATGCTCTCCGGGCAGCGCACAAGCGACGCAACCCCAGAGGAGGAAACGATGCTTTCGACTATCGAGAGAGTAATTTTCCTGAAAAAAGTGCCATTTTTCCAGGGAATGACGGTTGACCAGATCGAGATGCTGGCCAACATCTGCGAAGAAGAATTCTTTGCCCAAGATACGCCGATATTCGAGCAGAACGATCCCGGTGGCGTGCTGTACGTCGTCGTCAGCGGCAAAGTAGCCATCGAGAGGGAGGGGCGACGAAAAGGCTCCACCGTGCGACTGGCGACCGTCGAGGCTCGTTCCTACTTTGGTGAAATGTCCCTGTTCGATAAAGGGCCGCGCTCGGCCTCCGCCCGCGCCATCCAGGACACCCTGACGCTCAGCCTGCGCCGCGAGCCACTCATCGGCCTGGTGCGCCAGTATCCAGACCTGTCACTGGAGCTGATCCTCGTCCTCAGCCAGCGCGTGCGCCAGGCCAACGATAGAATCGCCCAATTGACCCGCTCCCGGCCCCGCGAGCTGGACAAGCTGTACGACAAACTAGATTTGTGAGGAGGAACTATGACCAAGATCGTGGCAGTTCACTCTTTTTGCCGGGGCGCGGGAAAATCCAGTATCGTCGCCAACACGGCCACCCTGCTCGCCCAGGACGGGATGCGAGTGGGGGCCATTGATACCGCCCTCAGTTCGCCCGGCCTCCACTTTTTCTTCCGCCGGAGCGGGGCAGGGCGGACGCTCAACGATTATCTGTGGGGCCGGTGCACCATCGAAGAAACGGCCCACCAGGTGCAACAGGTCGGCAACGGTTCCCTCTACCTGGTCCCCGCCAGCACGCAACCGGACGACGTCGCCCGCGCCATACAGGAGGGATACGACACAGATACTGTCAACCGTGGCATCCGTTCACTCGCCACCAGCCTGAATCTGGACTATATCCTGCTGGACACAAACTCGGGACTGAACGAAGAGACGCTCGCCTCAATCGCCATCTGCGACCTGCTGCTCGTCGTCCTGCGCCCCGACCAGCGAGACTTGCAGGGCAGCGCCGTGATGGTGGATGTAGCCCGCAGACTCGAGGTTCCCAACCTGTACATGGTGGTCAACCAGGCCATCTCGTCATACGAGCCGGACAACCTGCGGAGACAGATAAAAGAGACTTATGACGCGCCGGTGGCCGCCATCATCCCCCTCTCGGAGGACGTTGCCGCCATGCAATCCGCCGCCATCTTTGTCCTCAGCCACCCCGGTCACACCGTCTCCCGGCGGATGGAAGAGATCGTCGCCGCCATCGAGACCGGAGACAAAACAATTGCGGAAAACAGCAAAAAAGACTAGAATTAACACGAGGAGGAAAAAATGTCCAAAATCATATCCATCCACTCTTTTCGCGGCGGAACCGGCAAATCCAACGTCACCGCCAACGTATCGGCCCAACTCGCCCGCAAGGGGAAACGGGTCGGAGTCGTAGATACAGACATCAACTCTCCCGGCATCCACGTCCTCTTCCAGATGGACGAGGAAAAGATTGGAAGAACACTCAACGACTATTTATGGGGGCAATGCACCATCGAGGAAGCCGCTTACGACGTGAGTGCTCAGGTCGGAGGCAGCGGCGTCATCTACCTGATCCCTTCCAGCATGCGCGCCGGCGAGATCGCCAAAGTCCTGCGCGAAGGGTACGACGTGGGCCTGCTCAACGACGGCTTTCGCTCACTGGTCGAACAGTTGAACCTGGACTATCTCCTCATAGACACCCATCCCGGGCTGAACGAGGAGACGCTCCTCTCAATCGCCATCTCGGATCTGTTGCTCATCATCCTGCGCACCGACCAACAGGACTTTCAGGGCACAGCCGTGACTGTGGACGTGGCCCGCAAGCTCGAAGTGCCCCACCTCTACCTGGTGGTCAACAAAGCCATCTCCTCCTACCAGCCGGACGACTTGCGGAAACAGGTCGAGGAGACATACCATGCGCCGGTCGCCGCCATCATCCCTCTCTCCGAGGACGTGGCTGCTCTCCAATCGGCGGACATCTTTTCCATCCGCTACCCCGACCACCCAGTCTCACAACGCATCGAGGAAATCGTCGCCACAGTCGAGAGAGCAGTGGGATAGGAGCGAAAAATGATCTGCCACAAATGCGGAGAGCCAGCCATCGGCGTGTGCAAGTTCTGTGGCCGGGGCGTGTGCAAAGAGCACCACACCACCACTCTGCCGACTATGCTGGCGGTCTACCTGGGGGGAAACAAGACGCCCAAAGCCATCGTGGTCTCGAACGTTCTCTGGTGCGGCGAATGCAGACCCCAACCAGAGCCAATCGAAATACCCGAGTTCTACTAATAAGGAGGTGACGGGATGGGCGTGTTCGATCACATCCAGAGCGAAATCGAAACCCGGGAGAAAAAAGAGGGTATCCTGCCGGCCGACCTGCTAGAGCTGGGGCCACCACTGCGCAAGCTGATGAGCCACATCACCCGTGCGGGGGAGATCACCACTACCCAGGCCGCCCAACGCATCGGAGAAACGGCTGCTCAGGCCAGCGATATGCTGAACCAGTTGGTGGAAAAAGGGTATCTGGAACGGGAGAGACGCGAGAGGGAGTGGGTCTACCGCACCCGCTTTGCCCACACACGCGGGCGCGACGTTCCGGTGGGCGTCTGGTCGGCGCTGGGGGAAAGAGACAAAGAGATGAAATGAGTTTTACGAACAACCACTCGCCCAACACCTGGCTCGAATTGTTGCACCGCCTGGCCCCGCTCCTGCCGGCAGACTCGTTCGCCCGCCTGCGTGCCTGCCCCGATCCAACCTCGATCACCCGCGCGGAAGAACGCACGCTGGCGAATCATCTCCAACAGGCAATCCGCGATCTCGACGCCCTGCACCACACACTCACAACCTACATGCCCCGCTACCTGCTCGATCTCGCCCCCCAGCCCGGCGAGCCGCATGGGGAAATTCTGCCCGGTTCGTTCATCTTTGCCGACGTGACCGGTTTCACCGCCCTCACCGGCGAGCTTTCCAAACACGGCACCGAAGGCCAGGAAGAGATGAACAAACTGATGAACTCTCTCTTTGGCGCACTCCTCGAACCTCTCCTGACCTCCGGCGGCGACCTGCTCATCTTTGCCGGAGACGCCGCGCTGGCCTATTTTCCGGCCCGCCCCAATGGACAAGATGCCCGCTGGGCCACCCGCACCGCCCTGCGGCTGGTCGAGGCCATCGCCGGTTTCGCCCACCTGGAGACGCGCTACGGGACGTTCTCGCTCACTATGAGCGCGGGAGTCGAACGGGGAGAGGCATTCGCGGCGGTCGTCGGCACCAAACGCCGGATGGAACTGCTCATCTCCGGGGGGCCGGTGCACGGCGCAGCCACAGCCGAAGCAGCAGCCGCGCCAAGCCAGGTGTTCGTCGGCCCAAACGCCCGCTCCTTCCTCCCCCCTCAGGAGTTCGACCTGCAAGACGGCGTCGTCACCGGAATCGCAGGCGGCGAACTGGGCGACTATGAGCCGCTCCCACCCGCCCGCCGGCGCAGCCGTATGTCCGCCATCTTTAGCCGCCGCCTCCCCGACCTGCTCGACGACTTGCGCCAGGCACTGCGCCGGGTGGAGCAGATCGTCCCTTTTATCCCCCCCGACCTCTTTGCCCAAATCGCTCGTGGAGAGGACATCCGCCAGCACCCCCCGGTGGCGGTTCAATTCGTCAACATCCTGGGCCTGGAGGATATGGCACTCGGCCCGGCCGGCCCGGAGCAGGCCACGGAGGTTTTCCAGCGATACTTTATCCAGGCGCAAGAAATTGTCACCGACCGGCATGGCATCATCAGCCAGGTAGATACGTACGCCCAGGGGTTCATGCTGCTCAACCCCTTCGGTGCACCAACCCATCACGAGGGCATCTCCCGTCTGGCCGCTTCCGCCGCGCTGGAATTAGCCCACCTGCTGGAACAGGTCAACCGCGAGTTCCACCTCGATCCACCGTTGACCCAGCGCACCGGTCTGACCTACGACCGCATATTTACCGGCGAGATCGGCTATCGCCACCGGAAAGAGCACGTCATCGCCGGCCCGGCGGTCAACCTGGCTGCCCGCCTGATGAGCAAAGCAGAACCGGGCCAGATCGTGCTCGACCCCGTCACCTGGGAAACGGTACGGGAGGACTTTGTAGCCGACTCCCTGCCCCCCATCCCCCTCAAGGGCATCCCCGAACCAGTTCCCCGCTTTGCCCTCAAGGGAGTACGCCACGGCAGAGAATTGCACCTCACCGCCTATCCCCTAATCGGCCGGCGGCCAGAGCTGGCGCTGTTGGAGCAAAAATTGGACCGCGCCAGCGAGGGAGCAGGGCAAACGCTGACCATCGCTGGCAGTGCCGGGATCGGCAAGAGTCGTCTGATCGCCGCCCTGGCCGAGTCCGCCCGGCGGAGAGGCGTGACCGTCTTGAGCGGCACGTGCCACCCCTTTACCACGACCACCCCCTACTCACCGTGGAGGGGACTGGTCGAGCGATGGTTCGAGATAGACGAGGGGACATCTCTCTATGCCCGACGACAACAGCTAAAACGCCGGCTCACCCAACTCGACCTGGCCCCCTCCCTGCCCGCCTTCGCCGACCTGCTGGAACTGCCAGCCGCAGACCTATCTCCCAGCAAAACCACGCCCCCCCAAGCACCATCCCCGGCAGGTGACGGTCTATTTGCCGCTCTGCAGAAGCAGACCATTGACCGACGAGACGAGCAGAGTTGGGCCGCACTGACCGAGCGAACAGCCCGGGCAGAAGCCAGCCGCACGGGAAACACCCGCCCCTCCCTGTGGAAAACTTTGCAAGAGCGAGCGTCCATTCCCCAGGCGCTCGAGATGGCTATCGAACGACAATCACTCCGCCAGCCCACACTGTTGATCGTCGAAGATGTCCAGTGGATAGACCGGGAGTCGCACGAAATTTTGGCGGCAGTGATAGCCGCGCTCCCAGAATGGCGTCTGTTTCTACTGACCACCACCCGCCCCGAAAACGACTGGCCCGGTGAACGACTCGCACTCGCCCCTCTCCCGCCAGACAAAGAAAAAGCCCTGGCCGCCCTGGCCCTACACGCCACCCACGTAGAGAACGACCTGGCGGACTGGCTATCCGCCCGTGCCGGAGGCAATCCACTCTTCACCATCTCCTACTGCCAGGCGCTGCGCGAGGCAAACGCAGTAGTAATTGACCCGGCCAGCGGAACGGCTCGCTGGAGCGGCCCGCCCCCACCGTTGCCAATCACTCTGCAAGAACTATTGCTCGCCCAGGTAAATAACCTGGCCCCAGAGGCACGCGAGGTGATATTGCGCGGCGCGGTCATCGGGGACACCTTTCCCGCCTGGCTGGTCGCCGACCTGTGCGCAGACACGTTCTCCGCAAACCAGTTGAGCGCCGCGCTGGACGTGGCCGCACGCCGTTCCATCATCTCCCCCCCTCCCCCCTGCCCCGAACACGTCTTTAACAACCAATCTCTGCACAACGCCATCTACACCACACTCTCGCACGCCCGGCGCCGCCAGTGGCACACCCAGGTAGGGGACTTGTTAGCCCAGGCCGATAAGCCCACTCGCTACGCGCGGCTGGAACAGATTGCGTACCACTATAGCCACAGCGACGACCCCCTCAAGGCCGCCCACTTTACCCGTCTGGCCGGCGACAAAGCCCGCGCCCGTCACACCGACGAGGCCGCCCTGTCGTTCTACGCTCAAACGCTGGACGTGAGCGGGGAAAAGGCCATCGCCACCGAACAGCGGTTAGCCCATGAGGGCCGCGGCGACGTACACGCCCTGAGAGGTGAACTCGAAACTGCCCGCTCCGCCTACCAGGCCGCGCTGCCGGGAGCGTCGAACCAGGACGAACGCCGCCTGCGGGCCAAATTAGCCCTGCTCGCTCCGCTGATCGGCCCAGCGACGCCAGGATTGTTGCAAAAAGCCCAAAGCACCCTTTCCCCATCCCACCCCCTCCACCCCTGGCTGGACGCCGCGCTGGTCTGGATTTACGCCGAACGAGGAGAAATTGAGGAGGCCCGTTCCCTGTGCCAGCACGTACTCGCCGCAGACCGGGGAGAAACCGCCACCCTGCTGCAAGAGGCACTGGAAAACATCACCGGGGGGAAACCGTTGCGCCCCTATGACGATTTTTTTGCCCTCTTTGCCAGGGCCAACCTGCGCCACCCTCACTGACCGCCCGCCGTTCACCAATTTGTCATTTACCTCCACTGGCGTTATAATCCTGCAACATGAACAAAATCGCACGCTTTGAAGCCCTGGCCGAACAGTTGGTAGAAGGCACGTTCGCCCGCCTCTTTGCCGGGCAACTCAGCCCATTGGAAGTTGCCGCGCACCTGGCGCGAGCGATAGAGGACGGGCAGGCGACCTCCCCCGACGGTGTGCCCCAGGCCCCAACCCACTATTGGATCTATCTCCACCCGGACGACTGTGACGCGCTGGCAGACGATCAACAGGCGTTCGAGGCCGAGATGGCCCACCACGTCGCCAGGCTGGCCGCCCAGGCCGGGCTGGCGCTCCCGACGGCGCCGGCAGTCCACGTTTTGCCGGACGACGAGTCAGGGCCACACCAGGTACGAATCGAGGCACAGTGGACTCCGGAACACACAGAGCCGTTGGAAAAAACCCGCGAGCTGCCCCCCGAAGACGAGGCCGAGGCCACCGCGCCGCCGCCGGGGCGTCCATTCCTGATACTGGAGGGCAAACGGCACGCGAATTTGCTCCAACCCATCGTTTCCATCGGACGCGCACTGGATAACGACGTCATCGTGGATGACCCGCGCGTCTCCCGTCACCACGCCCAACTCCGCCGCCGGTACGACCGCTACGTGCTCTACGACCTGGCAAGCTCCGGCGGCACCAGGATCAACGACTACCCGGTCGAAGAGTGCGTGCTGCACGCTGGCGACGTCATATCTCTCGCCGGGGTGCAGATCATTTACAGCGAAGACCCACCCACGCCGATCTTGCTGCCCGAAGACGAGAACACCCCTCCGCTTCCGCAGGGGGAAAAAGAGACTCATTCGTGATGGACGTTTTGCTGCTAATCCTCCGGTTTCTGCTCGCTGCTCTGCTCTATGCCTTTCTGGCCGTCGTGCTGCTGACACTGTGGCGCGACCTGCGCCAGACGACTGCCATCCACGAGACAGAGCGCCCACGCGGACACCTGATCATTATGCAAACGGAGAGCGAATCGCTGACCACAGGAACGGTCTTTTTACTGCAAACCGTCACCTCCATAGGTCGCTCGCCCAACAATACCATCTTTCTCCCAGACCAGTATGCGTCCACCCGGCACGCCCTGTTGGCCTGGCGCGAGGGCCAGTGGTGGCTGGACGATCAAAACAGTCGCAACGGAACGCGGCTCAACGGGGCGCTCGTCATCAACCCCACCATCGTCAGCCCTGGGGACGTCATCGGCGTGGGGCGCACGGAATTAAAGTTAGAGATGGAGTAAGAGTTAGGGAGGTGAGTGATGGATTTAGGATTACACGACCAGGTCGCATTGGTGACAGCCGCCAGCCGGGGATTGGGCCGGGCGGTCGCGCTACGATTGGCCCAGGAAGGGGCGCACGTCATTACATGCGCCCGCACTGAAGAAACGCTGGACGAGGCCGCCGCCGAGATCGAGGCGGCAACCGGGCGCAAGCCGCTGGTCGTCCCAGCCGACGTGACCGACCCCACGGCCGCAAACAGGCTGATCGAGGTCGCCCTGGAGCAATTTGGGCAACTCGATATCCTCGTCACCAACGCCGGTGGTCCGCCGCCGGGCCAATTTCTCGATCTCGACCCCACCGACTGGGAGGCCGCCATTCAGTTGACGCTGATGAGCGCGGTGCGGCTCTGCTACGCCGCCGCGCCGGTGATGAAGGAACGTGGTTCCGGCTCCATCCTGGCGATGACCTCGATCACGGTCAAGCAGCCATTGCCCAACCTGATTCTCTCCAACAGCCTACGGCTGGGCGTGACTGGGCTGGTCAAGACGCTGGCCGACGAATTGGCCCCTTACGGCATCCGAGTCAACTCCATCTGCCCCGGCTGGACACGCACCGCGCGGGTAGACCAACTCTTGCGCGACCGGGCCACACGCAACGGAACCAGGCCGGAAGAAGAGGCTGCCAAAATCGCGGCCGCCATCCCGCTGGGACGGATGGGCCGCCCGGAAGAGTTCGCCGCTGCCGCCGCGTTCCTCGTCTCGCCCGCCGCCTCCTACATCACGGGGGTCAGCTTGCTAGTGGATGGAGGAATGTACCGGGGTGCGACGTAGGCGAATAGCGAATAGCGAATAGCAAATGGCGAATGGCAGGTGGGCGGAACTGATAGGTCTGTTGCTCGTCGGCTGTCTGGCGCTCGGCGCTTTCGCCCTCGTCGCTGACCGCGCCACCGGGGGACAGGGAGGCGTCCCGCTGGACGACGCCTGGATCCATTTCCAATTTGCCCGCAACCTGGCGCGGGGCGACGGGTTCTCCTTCAACCCCGGCGAACCAACGTCCGGTTCCACCGCGCCGCTGTGGACGGTGCTGCTGGCAGGGGGGTATCTGGCGGGCGGGGTGTTCCCTCTCGCCGGACAACTGCTCAGCGGAGCCTGTCTCCTGGCTACACTGGCAGCCACTTACGAGTTGACCAGACAGCTCACGGGCAAACGATGGGCCGCCTGGATGGCGGGGACTGTCGTCGCACTCAACGGGCGGATGGTCTGGGCCGGACTTTCGGCGCTAGAGACCTGCCTGTTCGCTGCACTGAGCCTCTGGGCCATCTCCGCCCACCTGCACGACGTCCACGCCGGGCGCTATCGCCTGCGTACCGCGCTGCTCTTTGGCCTGGCCGCGCTCTCCCGTCCCGAAGGCTATCTCCTCTTTGCCCTCTCCCTGTTTGCCTTCACACTCTGCGCACCACGTACACATCACGCACCACGCATTACGTACCACGTACTGGCCCCCGCCCTCCTCTTTGCGGTCATCGTCTCCCCCTACCTCATCTTTTCCCTCCACACCAGCGGACACCTGCTTCCCAACACCTTTCACGCCAAAGCCACCGCCGGCCTCAGACTCGACCTCAATTTTCTCAGCCTGTGGGCACGCTACCTGATTTTGGATAATTTCATCCTGCTCCCATTCTACATCTTGGGCGTAGGAGTATTGTTCAAGCGTGCACCGCTATTGAGCCTGTGGAGCCTGGGGCTGCCACTGGCTTACGCCTTCCTGGGAGCCGTTCTCTACCAACACGGGCGCTATCTGATGCCGCTCATCCCGGTCAACGCGGTCATCGCGCTGGCAGGACTGCTGGAAGCACAACGAATGCTGCACTGGCGCGAGGCAGGACATTGCTGGAAAAATCTGGCCTTTATACTGCTCATATTGATGGGAAGCGGATGGAGCCTGCCGACGATGGCACACCAATACGGCCTGAACGTAGCCGAGATAGACCAGATGCACGTCGCACTGGGCCACTGGGTAGCGGAGAACACCCCACCGGACGCACTGCTGGCCCTCAACGACATCGGCGCCATCACCTACATCTCCGAGCGGCAGGTGGTAGACCTGGCTGGCCTGATCACACCGCAAATCATCCCGCTCCTCCATTCTCCCGACCGGGACGCGCTGCTGGCTGACTTTATGGCCGCGCAGGGGGTAGATTACGTCATCGTCTTCCCCAACTGGTTTCACGCTCTCGCCACCAACTCCGACCTGGAAGAGGTGCACCGGGTAACGCTGGAGCACAGAACCATCGCGGGAGGCGAGACGATGATAGTCTACCGCACCCACTGGCAAAGATAGGAAAGATAAGGTAAAATACAGTACCGGAGACACCGTCCAATGAACAACACCAGAGACGATTACGATAGCGTCTGGAAAGAAGCGTTGGAACAATACCTGGCCGAGTTTATGGCCTTTTTCTTTCCTCGAGTCTACGCCGGAATAGACTGGGACAGGGGATACGAGTTTCTCGACAAAGAACTCCAACAAGTGACGCGAGATGCAGAGCTTGGGCAACGCCGGGCGGACAAGCTGGTCCAAGTGTGGGAAAAGGGCGGCGACGAGACCTGGGTGCTGGTACACGTGGAAATACAGAGCCAGACAAGAGTCGCCTTTGCCGAGCGTATGTACGTGTACCATTACCGCCTCTTTGACCGCTACCACCGCCGCGTAGCCAGTCTGGCAGTGCTGGGGGACGAACGTGCTGAATGGAGACCGTCCCATTTCGAGCAAGAGTTGTGGGGCTGCCGGTTAAATTTCGAGTTCCCGGTGGCAAAACTGCTCGACTATCGCACCAGATGGGAGGAGCTAGAGGCAAGCACTAACCCATTCGCCACGGTGGTGATGGCACATCTGAAAACACAAGAGACACGTCACGACGACGACCAGCGCCGAGAGTGGAAATTCCGTCTCACCCGGCGGATGTACGAACGCGGCTACAAGCGCCAGGACATCATCAATCTATTCCGCTTCATTGATTGGGTAATGACGCTGCCTAAAGACGCAGAAAGAGCTTTCTGGACGATGATGCAAGAGTACGAGGAGGCAAAGCAAATGACCTATATTACCAGTGTCGAACGCATTGGGTTCGAGAAAGGCATTCAGCAAGGTATCCAACAGGGTATTCGACAGGGCATCCGAGAAGGCTTGCTGAAAGGAATCGAGCTGGGGTTGCAACTCAAGTTTGGCAGCGCGGGGCTGTACCTCTTGCCGGATATATACAAAATTGAGGATGTGGACGTGCTGCAAGCCATCCACGAGGCACTAAAGACCGCTAACAACGTAGAAGAACTATCCACAATCTATCGTCAAATCCCATCCACAAAGGAGCCTCAATGAACACAACCCACACCCCTACCCGCCTCGGCGTCATCGGCGGTTCTGGCCTATACCAGATGGAAGGGCTGGAGAACATCGAGGAACACACCATCACCACCCCATTTGGCAACCCCTCCGATGTCATCATCGTCGGCGCGTTGGAGGGAGTGCGGATTGCTTTCATCGCCCGGCACGGGGGCGGACACCACATTATGCCCAGCGAGGTCAACTACAGAGCCAATATCTACGCCCTCAAGACACTGGGAGTCGAACAGGTCATCTCCATCTCCGCCTGCGGCAGCCTGCGCGAGCACATACACCCCGGAGAGGTCGTCGTCCCAGGCCAGTTGTTCGATTTCACCAAAAAACGCGCGTACACCTTTTTCGGCAACGGGCTTGTGGCCCACGTCGGGGTGGCCGATCCTTTCTGTCCCCGTCTCTCGACCCTCGTGGGGGACGCAGTGGAGGAGACCGGCGGGACAGTACATCGCGGCGGGAGATTCATCACCGTCGAAGGGCCACGTTTTTCCACCAGGGGAGAAAGCCACACCTTCCGCGCATGGGGGATGGATATCATCGGTATGACCACTTCACCAGAGGCATTTCTGGCTCGTGAGGCCGAAATGTGTTACGCGGTGATGGCCCACGTCACCGATTACGACGTCTGGCACGAGACGGAGGAAGCGGTCAGCGTCGAAGCAGTCATCCACGTCCTGCAACAAAACACTGCCCTGGCTCAACAGGCACTGCGCAGGTTGGTCACCAAACTATCCACGGCAGAGCGGGATTGCAAGTGTGGCTCCGCCCTGGCGACAGCAATCATCACCCAGCGAGATTTGATTCCGGCCGAGACAAAGGAAAAACTGGCGCCAATCGTGGGCAAATATTTATAAGCATTTTTGCCACGCTGCGAGACAGTAAAAAAAAGCGGCTCAACGTGGCTTGGTGGGATAGAGACCTTCCCGAAAGCTCGGATTTAGAGCCAGAATCGCTTGGAAATGACGTGAAAACCCGCCAAAACCAGCTTGCGGGAAGAACAATTCGACTCCTCACGTCATCACGCCCGCACGTACCACGCCGCCACCCAGCCCCACTTTCCCTCTTTCGTCTCCACATAGAGCCACTCGTCGTACCGGCCCACCAGCACACGGGCACGCTCCGGGTCGTCGTGGACGGTCAGCGGCGCGTCGTGAGCCAGCCGCCCGACCAGTTTGGCCTTGACCGTGGGCCGCTCACGCATGTTCATATCCTCGCTGGGGTAGACGGTGAGCAGCGCGTCCGGCGCGGGGCCGGGATTGAGCTGCACGTACCAGGCAGCGACGTACCCCTTGCGCCCGTTGGGCAAACGCACTCGCAGCCACTCACTCCGGTCGCCGATCTTGGATAGGGCAGCGTCCCAGTCGCCGACGATTGCCAGCGGATCGTTGGGCAGGGCAATGGCGATCCGGCTGCTGCCGGTGGAGTGACCGGTGCGCACGTTCAACGGTTCGGTGGCATAGACGAACAGCGCCTCCGGCAATTCCGGCTCAGGCACAGGCTCCTCCGGCGGGACGGGGGCGGGCGGCTCCAGTTGAACGTACCAGGCAGCCACAAAACCGCTCATCCCATCGGCCCGCTGCACCTGAATCCATTGCCCGCGCTTGCCCACTCTGGCGCGGGCGGCAGCAGCGTCGCCCAGCACGGTCAGCGGTTCCCCTCCATCCAGCCAGGTCAGGTGAGCGGAGGCGGTCGTCGCCTGAGCACGCAACCGCACCCGGTCGGTGGTGTGAACGACCAAATCACTGGGGGCAGGTGTCTCCTCCTGCAAATAGGGAAGCGGATCCACCACCCCGTCCGGGTAACCGGGCGTCTTGGCCCCTATCAACTTGAGCGTGAGATGCAGATGCGGGGCAAAAGAATGGCCGGTGTTACCGGATAGAGCAATCCGTTCACCCGCGCTCACTGCCTGCCCCACAGAGACAAACACGCGGGATAGATGAGCGTAGACGGTGCGATACTCGGCCCCACCCACGCTATGCTTGATGCGCACGTGGAGGCCGTAAGCGTTGCCATCATTGGGCCGGACGCTGAACACCTGCCCGTCCGCGCAAGCGTAGATATTATCTCCCACCCTGGCGGCAAAATCCAGCCCCTCGTGTCCGGCCTGGTGATATCTGGCATAAATCTGCGGGTTCTCGCCAAAGTACTGGGTAATGACGTGCTCGTCCACGGGCCACCCTAGTTTGAACTGATTTGCCATAGCTTTCCCCCTTTTTGTCAGCAGACTATTCGAGTGCAAACGAACCTCCATCCATACCTCATTGTAACCCAGTCTGGCCGGCTGCGCAAATCGAGTTCATCACAGTTGCACAATCCAGCCCACACTGGTACAATCTGGGCCATCTGCGTCACCTGCGTTTGTCTGCATCCAGCCGGGGGCATTAGATTAGGACGCAGACGAACGCTGAAAACGCCGCTTCCCATCTCGTGCCCGATCTGCGTCACCTGCGTTTGTCTGCATCCAGCCGGGGGCATTAGAATTAGGACGCAGACAAACGCTGAAAACGCCGCTTTCCATCTCGTGCCCGATCTGCGTCACCTGCGTTTGTCTGCGTCCAGCCGGGGGCATTAGATTAGGACGCAGACGAACGCTGAAAACGCCGCTTCCC
>CAYNVC010000024.1:0-4610 GCA_964400615.1 uncultured Anaerolineales bacterium
CCCGCCCGCGCAGGCGGGCGGCCAGCCAACGGCTCAACAGGGGCGGTTTCAACCGGCGCATTCAGCGACCGAGGTCACCTCCTCGTGAGTCGCGTAGCCGGAATCCCATTCCAGCGCAGCTTGTAATTTACGCCAAACCTGGCAGTGAACACATCATTGTGGTATAATCCTGTGCATACTCGCGACAGGAGAAAACTATGAGACCACCACTCGACCCTATTCTTATCCACCTCGGCCCCGATTTTGGCGTTCACTGGTACGGCATTCTGATCGTCAGCGGCGTCATGCTGGGCGCGGTCTATGCTTCCTGGCGGGCCAAACAGGATGGCGCCAACCCCGACCACGTCTGGAACGGCCTGATCGCCGCCATCCTCCTGGGAATCATCGGCGCCCGTCTCTACCACGTCTTTTCCAACCCGGAAGGGGGTATGATCGGCTGGGAGTATTACCGCCAACACCCCATCGAGATATTTTACATCTGGCACGGAGGGCTGGGTATCTATGGCGCTGTCATCGGGGGAGTGCTGGGCGTGCTGCTCTATGCCTGGTGGGCCAAGCTGCGCCCGCTCCAGTGGCTCGATTACGGTGCGCCGGGGCTGGCCCTGGGCCAATTCATTGGCCGCTGGGGGAACTTTATCAACCAGGAACTGTACGGGCCACCCACCAATTCCTCCTGGGGGCTGATAATTGCCCCCGAACACCGCATTGCGCCCTATAACGACCTCACTGCCTATCCACCCGACACCCTCTTTCACCCCACCTTTCTGTACGAGTCGCTGTGGTGTCTACTGTTGTTCATCATTCTGGCGGTGGTCGCGCAGAAATTAAAGGGGCGGCTGTTGGAAGGGGACATCCTCCTCGGCTACGTCATCGGCTATCCCCTGGGGCGCTTTTTCGTCGAATATTTCCGCCCCGACGCCTGGATGATCGGCCCCCTGGCGGCGGCGCAACTGTTCGCCATCATCTTTGCGGTGGGAGGAACGGCGCTGCTGATCGCGCGGCACGTCAGAGCGAACAAGGCCGCGTCGCCGGTCGCAGAAGCGCCTGAGCCAGAATCATGATGCCGGATGTCCACCGGGATAGCCGCGTCCACGCGGAACTGCAATACTCATTTTTTGAGCCTGATGCCACCGGCATGAGGCTCTTTTTGTCTCAGCAGCGGGAGAATAGCCAATGACAAAAGGGGCAGACCTCTATCACCTGCAAACTCTGGATAGCGAAAAGGACACCCTCCAGCGCCGCCTGGCAGAGATAGAGGGGGCATTGGGCGAGAGCAAAACGCTGCTCCAGGCCAAAAAGGCATTGGAAGAGGCAAATAATTCGGCCCAAAAATTGGCCGTCAAGCAGCGTGATAGAGAGCTTGAGGTTCAGGGAGTTGGAGAAAAAATTGCGCACTCGGAGCAGCGGCTCTACAGCGGTACAATCAAAAACCCCAAAGAACTGGCGGGCCTGCAATCGGAGCTGGCGGCGCTCCACCGCCGGCGGCAAAAATTGGAGGACGATCTGCTCGAGATAATGATCGAGTTGGAAGAAGCAGAAGCCGTGCGCGTTCAAGCACAGGAACAACTCGATAAAACAGAGGCCGATTGGTCAACCCAACAAGCAGCCCTGTCAGCCGAGCGGGATACGCTCCAAGTCAGGCTCGCCGAGATCGAGCAAGCGCAGAGCCAGGTGTTGCCCCGCATTGACCAGGCAGACCTGACTGCGTACCGCAGCCTGCGGCGCAGAAAGGGCGGCCTGGCCGTGGTTCAGATGCAGGGAAATGCTTGCGGCGGGTGCGGCGTCGCAGTATCGCCCAACCGAAAGTGGAAACTGCGCCAGGGGGAGCTGATTCACTGCGGGAACTGCGAGCGCATCATCGTCCAATAAAAAAGGTCACGGCCTCCTCAATGAGGGGGCCGTGACCTGCGAAAGGAGGGTAACCACAAACAACCTTCTCGATGCGGTTCGGGGGGGCGGGATCCCGTTCCAACATCATCCATATTTTATCAAACCTGGCACTCAACGTCAATGGTACTATTGTACCAATTCGAGAACGCGGATTCCAGGGGCAACACATCACTGGCGCTCGATCCGTGCTCCCATTGACATTTACACCAAATCCGATTATCATAATCTCCATCCATCAGCAGGAGCCAACCGTGCTCAAAGTTATTTACCCAACAACACCCCACCCGTGGGAAAATACTCTCGCCTCTCGGCCCTGGCATTTCGACCCTCTCTCGGCGCTGATCGGCGCGGTGGTCGCCCTGCTGCTGGCCGCGCTGGCCTATAAATTCCGCCGTGAACTGCGCGCGGGTTGGGAAGGCATGATCGCCCCCCTGCTCCAGGCTCGCCAACGCCTGCAAGCAAGCGCGGAGGATCGTTACCGCGAACTCGTCATCACACACGCCCGCTCCCTCACCGTAGCGCCGCACGTAGCGCCGCTGGATGCGGTATTTGTGCCGCCCCAATTGCTCCCGCTCGCCCCATCCTACTCCCCGGAGGGAGAGCCGGCAGGCCGCCGGGAACTCGCACTGCGCCAGATATGGGGAGGTCACCCCCAACTGGCGATATTGGGAGAGATGGGAACGGGAAGAACCGCGCTGCTGGCGTACCTGGCGCTGGCGTGCGCACGTGATTCGGCGGAGACGGAAGCGATGCTGGGTCAGGTGCAAAAACGGCTCCCGCTCTACCTCCCGCTCCCCGCTATGAACTGGGAAGAGCCGGAAGAGGCCACGAGCGAGGAGGAGACCACGGCAGACAAACCCAACCACGCTCCTCAGAAAGAAGAGCCGGTCGAGAAATTGGTCAACGCGGCCACGTCCGCAGTGGGCGGCAAGGGCGGGCTGGCGAGCGTCGTGCGCCAATACCTGGAGGCCGGGCAGGCCATCCTGCTCGCCGACGGCTGGGACGAATTGACCGGCCAGCAGCGTCAACTGGCCGCGGACTGGCTGGCCGAATTGAGCGCCGCCCACCCGGGCAACCTGTGGCTGGTCGCGGCAGGAACGCGGGGCTATGCCCCATTGACCGAGGCCGGATTTGTCCCCTTGACCCTGGCCCCCTGGGGACTCGAGCAGATCGCCCAATTTGCCGCACTGTGGGCGGCGGCCCCGCCCACACGAGACGAGACCTCGCCCCTTTCGGCCCGCAAGCTGGCGAATGAACTGCAAAACACGGCCCACCGGGAACTCGCGCCCCTCGAGTTGGCCCTGCGGGCATTCGTGTACCTGGCCGACCAAAAAATTCCCCCCGGACGGGCGCGGCTATTCGAGCGAGCGTTGGATTTGCTGCTGGTGCAGGAGAAGGAAGAAAACGGCTGGATACCGACAGTTTGCCGTTTGGCGCTGGGGCAACTGGCCTCCCAGCTCCAACAGGAGAGACGAACCACCTGCACCCGGAGCGAGATCGAAGCGGCCATCGCGGCCGCTCTGCCACCCGCAGAAGAACTGCCCGCCAACGCGAGCACCCGCGCCTTCCGCGCCCTGGTCGGTGCACAGGGCGCGCTCCGCACGGCAGGAGCAGACCGTTACACATTTGCCCACCCGCTTTGGCAGGCATACCTGGCAGCGCGGCAGTTGATCGCCGCCCCTCCGGCCACGCTGATCGAACATCTAAACGATCCGTGGTGGGCCGCGACGTTCCGTTTCTACGCCGAACTGGGCGACATGGGGCCGCTGGTGACAGAATGGCTGCGCACCCCCGACGACCTGTTCTTTACCCGCCTGCGCACGCTCGGCGACTGGATTGGGCTTGCTCCCCCGGACGCCGCGTGGCGGGATGGGGCGATGGCCGTGCTGGCCCGCGCCTTCCTCAAGGAGGGCCTCCCAGCGCCGGTGCGGCTGGCGCTGGCCGAATCGCTGGCCGCGACCCACGTGCCGGGAGTTGCCTATCTGTTCAAACAGGCGCTCCGCCACCCGGACGGAGCCAGCCGCACAGCCGCCATCCTGGGGTTGGCGCGAGCGGTGGGCGAAGCAGCGTTGCCGACGCTGGAGGCAGCCCTACAGGCCCCCGACCCCGCCATGCGCCAGGCAGCAGTGCGCGGTCTGGCCCACGTGGGCGTGGATACCGCAATCCGTCAACTGACACACGTGCTATTGGAGGGAGAGGACGAGCTCAGGCTCGTGGCAGCGGAGGAATTGGCTCGATGCGGGGAACAGGGACGCGAAATTCTGATCGAGGCCGCAGAAGCGGAGGACGTGCTGACGCGCCGGGGCGCGGTCTATGGATTGGGCCTGCTGGGGGCGCGTGAAACGTTGGAAAAAATAGCGCGTGAGGACGAACAGTGGATCGTCCGCTCGGCAGCGACGGCGGCACTGGAGCAATTGGAACAGGACGAGGAAAACGCTGCCGGACTCGCGCCGCCTCCCGAAATTGGGCAGATGCCCTGGTTGATCTCGTGGGCGGCGGCGCAGGGAGAGGGGGCGGGAACGGGAGAATCGGCCCGGCGGATGCTCCTGCGTGCCCTGACCGAAGGAGATACCCAGACCCGCCTGAACGCAATCCAGACCCTGGCCCAAATCGGCCACCCCCAAGACGCCACACAGTTGCAGGACGCCCTGACCGACCCCGACCCGGCTATCGCTGCCACCGCGCTGGACGCGCTGGCCGAAATCAGCAGGAAATATGCC
>CAYNVC010000024.1:4710-14349 GCA_964400615.1 uncultured Anaerolineales bacterium
GCCGCGGACGTTCCCCGCACCCGCACCCGTTTTTGGCGTGAACTGCGCCCGCTGAGAATCTCGACATCCGAGGCTGCAACGCCCAACTGCCCGGCCAGGAATTTGCACAGCGCCCGGTTCGCTTTTCCCTTCTCCGGCGGAGCAACCAGCCGTAGCTTGAGCGCGTCGCCGTGCAAGCCCACGATCTCGTCCCGCCGACCGCGCGGCACGACGCGCACCATAAAAGTGCACCCACCCTCCTCCTCGACCACAGGCAGCGCCATACCACCCTTCTCCCCCGGCTAGAACAGGAACACGACCAACAATTGCAAAAGCTGTTCCACCAGCCAGACGACGAGCAACCCCACCATGGGCGTGAAATCCAGATTGCCCATTAGTGGGACGTAGCGACGCAGCGGGGCCAGCAAAGGCTCGGTGATGTGGATCAAAAAGATCATCACCGGATGATAATTACTGACTCCAAACCAGGGCAGCAACGCGCGGATGATGATGGCAAAAGAGTACAGGTTAAAGATAACGTCTATAAAATGCAGCAAAGCGTACATTGGCTCTCCGATTATTAACCTCGTTCTCCAAATATGGCCCGCCCGATGCGCACCAGCGTCGCCCCTTCCTCTATCGCCACCTCAAAGTCGCCGGTCATACCCATAGAAAGGTGCGGCCATTGGCAAGCAGGGAAACGCTCCCGCAACGCCTCCCGCAACGCACGCAGACTGGCGAACACGGGCCGCACCTCCTCCGGGTCGGCAGCGATGGGGGCCATGGTCATCAACCCCTGCACCGTCAGCGCCGGCAGCCCCAATATCTCCTCGACCGCAGCGAAAAAGGCGGCTCGCTTCTCCGCGTCCCGCTCCCAACCGGATAGGTCGAACCCCGATTTAGCTTCCTCGCCGGAGACGTTGCACTCTAAGAGCACCGGCAGCGATTTTTCCGCTTCCTGCGCAAAGCGGCTCAGACGACGGGCGATCTTGGGCCGGTCCACCGAGTGAACATAGTCGAAATGGGCCACCGTGTCCTGCGCCTTGCGGCTCTGGATGTGGCCTATCATGTGCCAGGTCGGGCGCGGGCCGGAGATGGCAGCGTGGACGGCCGGAATCTTGGCAGCGCCCTCTGCGGTGCGGTTTTCGCCAAAATGACGCGCCCCGGCCCGGTAAGCGGCGACGACCGCCTCAGGAGAATGGGTCTTGGTCACGGCGACCAGTGTGAGCGCGGCGGGATCGCGCCCGGCCCGCAGCGCCGCCTCCGCCATGCGCTCCCGCACTCGCGCCAGATTGCTTGCAACGTCGTTCATTTCAACAGCTCCATCAATACCCCGAACCGCCCGGTATGCCCCAGTTCGGCCCGGTGTGAAAAGAACTCGTCCACGTGGCAGGCGGTACAGAGAGCAGCGTCCTCGATCTGCCCCACCCCGGCGGCGCGGAGTTGGGCCTGCACCGCTCCGGGCAGGTCGAGATGCACCCGCCCGGCGACACGCCGCGCCACCACAGTTCCGGGCGGGCACGCCCCCTCCACCGCCGTCACGACCTCCGGCCCCACCTCGTAGCAGCAAGGGCCGATAGCCGGCCCAATCCCGGCCCACAGGTCGGCCGGGGCGCAGCCCATCCGCTCCGTCATCGTCCGCACAGTCGCCGGGACGGAACCGTTCACCACGCCGCGCCACCCGGCGTGCGCCACCCCGATCACGCGATGTATGGGATCGAAGAACAACACCGGCGCACAGTCCCCAAAGCGCATCAACAGCGGCACGCCGGGCACGTCCGTCACCAGCGCGTCCGTTTCCGGCAGCACCGTCCCCAGGTGAGCGCGTCCGACCACGCCCACCCGCGCCCCGTGTACCTGGTGCGGGCTGACGGTCTGCCCCGGCCGCAGGCCCAGAGCGCCCAGCGCCCGGCGGTGATTTTCCTCCACCGCCGCCAGGTCGTCGCCGACGGTGTGGCCCAGGTTGAGCGTGGCATAAGGCGGGCGGCTCACCCCACCGATGCGGGTCAGGACGGCGTGTTGCAGCCCCGTGACATCCGCCAGCCCGGCAAAGCGATACAGCACGACGCCATCTACGTTGACCCGCTCCATCTATTCCCACCCAAACCGCTCGTGCAGCGTCTCGCGGAACTCGTCCATCGTCTCCTGGACGTAAGGGTAAGCCAGCCAGATGGTCACCATACCAAAGGAGACCCCGGTGATCGTCCGCTTCAGCGGCGATGACTCGTATGGGCCAATGGAAAGGTGGGGCAAAAGATAGGGAATCAAAGCCGAAAGAAGCTGCAAGCCGCCGTCCAGGGCCATTGGGGCCAGCCCCAGGAGGTAGCCCCACCAGGGCAGCGGACGCAAGCGCCGCCGCACCAGCGCATAGAGCAAACCAAATACGAAAATCGCTCCATAGATGGCGGTGTCGCGCTGGCAAAAGGCGACTTTGTAGCCTATCGTCTCGTCACCGTACCCCACCACCGATCTGAGCAAGATAGCCGTGGCCGATTTGGCAGCCAGCGGGGTGATCCCGGTGTGCGCCGTCAGATCGTCCAGCGAATAGGCGTGCTGGGGGCCGAACAGGAACCAGGAACGGCTGGGCAGTTGGTGGCACAGTGGTTTGTAGAGGAGATAGATGGCGGCTGCCGCGCCTTTCAGCCCCAGGTGCATCAAGACCGGCGCCAGGATAGGAAGCCCCACGTAGAGCAGGGCCAGTGTGTTGAACACGGCCAGCCAGTGTTTGGAGAGCCAAAAGACCAGACGATCAACCAGGATGATGACCTGGCGCTGATGCTCGCCCATAGTGGGGGTAGCTGCCGCTCTGCGCCGCTTTACTTGGGCCAGGACATCGGCCGTGGTCACGTCTCGATCGTCAGTATGCATTTACCATGCCTTTGCGTTTGATTAGATGGATTATAGCACAAACGGTTTATCCCACAATGGGGAGATGACGAAAACCCCGGTTTCTTTCCTCGAATCGTACTCAGCGGGAGACGTACCGGTTGTCCTGGATGTAGAGCCGCCACGGTGCGGTCAGCGCAGCCTCGTCCCCGCGCACGCCGATGCGGGGGCCGGCGGCGATTATCTCATCGGGCACGCCCCCATCCCGCTCGACGAAGAGAAGCGCACCGGAGGCGCACAAGTCAGTCCCGTTCAAGCGGCGGTCAATTGCGAGCGCCTGACACAGGCGGGCCGGGCCGCTGGTCAGTTGGAGATCGGGGCGGCCAGAGCGGAAGGCCCGCATTTCCTCGATCCCCTCCACAGGCTCCAGGGCGCGGACGAGCACCGCCGCCGGGTATCCCTCTCGCTCTGTGACGACGTTGAAGCAGTGGTGCATGCCGTAGATGAAATAGACGTAGGCGTGACCGGGCGGGCCGTACATCGGCGCGTTGCGGGGGGTGCGGCCAGGGCGGGCGTGGGACGCCTGGTCATCCTCTCCACCGTAGGCCTCGACCTCGACGATGCGCCCGGAGAGGCGTTTTCCCTCCCACAGGCGCACCAGCCGTTGGCCCAACAGTTCGCGGGCGACGGTGAGCGTGTCGCGGGCAAAGAAATCGCGCGGGAGACGGTTCATCACCTCACCTTTTGAACCGGTCATCGCGCTCGATCATCAACCGCAGCCCCCGCGCCAGACCGACGCGCGGCTCATAGTCGAGCAATTTTTGGGCCACAGAAATGTCGGCGCAGAGGCGGGAGACCCCGCCGCTCTCGGCCGGGCTGTGGAGCACGTCCACGCTCCGCCCCACCACCTCCGCCACCAATTCGGCCAGGCGGTTGATACTGATCTCGCTGCCGCTGCCCACGTTGATGATCCGCCGGTCCACGTCGGCGGCGGTGGATGCCGCCGCCAGCGCATTTACCACGTCGTCCACGTAGACGAAATCACGTGTCTGCCCGCCGCCGCCAAAGATGATCAGCGACCCGCCGCGCAAAGTCTGGTGGATGAAGCGGGGCACCACCGGAGGGTGGGAGGGAGGCAGGTTCTGGCCCGGCCCGTAAGCGTTAAAGACGCGCAGGATCACCGTTTCGATGCCCCACAGCGCCCCAATAGCGCGGACGTAATGCTCGGCGGCCAGTTTGCTCACGGCGTAAGGCGATTGGGGATTGGGGGACTGATCCTCCCGCACCGGCTGGTGAGCCTGTTCGCCATAGATCGCGCCGGAGGAAGCGAGCACCACACGGCGCACTCCGGCATCCCGCATAGCCTCCATCACGCTGACCGTACCACCGACGTTGACCTCGTTGTACTCGCGGGGGTAGAGGACGGATTCAGAGACCAGCACACGCGCCGCCAGGTGGTAGACGCAGTCCACGTCCTGTAAAAGTGTCCATAACTTGGGCCGGTCGGCCACGTCGCCGCGAGTAAAGAGCACCCGTTCGTCCAGCCTGGCGCTGTCGCCCGCGCTGAGATCGTCGATTACCCGCACCTGATGCCCGCTGCGGGCCAGCCGGTTGGCGAGGGGCACTCCGAGGAACCCGGCCCCGCCGGTGATTAGAAAACGCATAGTTGGACTCCGTTCAAATACACAGGCCGCCGTCACCTGCCTGGAGGGGCCGGTGTTGGATGCGGCGCAGCAACGTCAGGCTTCACTCTAACCTAAAAGTCCCACACCCCAGGTGAGTCTGCCTCCCAACGTGGAGTATGGACGCCAATTCGAGATATGGCACGAGCGGCCCCGGAATAGAGGGAAAGGTCTGTGTACCTATCCAGCGCCCCGGCCAGCGTTTGGGAGCCGGTTCGAGGTCGGCACGCCGCACCGGGATACGGGCGGCCAGCTCTAGCGCGGAGCGGAAAGCGGCCTGATCCTCGGCGCTCAAAACGTCCCACACGTCATCTGAGGTATGGTGCTTGCCCGGCAACAACAGGCTCATACGGAGTTTGAGGGCCTCCAATATGTCCTCGAGCGTGGGGGGGCGCTTTTTCCGCTTACGTCTGCCGCCCCCAGCGCCGTCCGAAAAATCAAAAGGCGTCACCCAAACCAGACGATCCAGTACGCGCTTTGACTCTGCGTCGAACGGCAGCCCGTCGGCCCACTGGTCGGGGGTGGGACGGTAGCTCAAATCCAGCCGTCCTGCGCTCACGATTGGCTCCCAGCGGGGGCCGTGCGCCGCATAGACGGCGTGAATCTCGAACCGGCCCCACAATTTGTTCAACCGTCGCCATTGCTGGTCGGAGGCGCTGCCCACCGCTTCCACCGCCGGCAGGATGGTCTCCAGAAAGAACCCGTGGTCGGCGCTCTCGCCCAAGAGTTTGAGCTCCCACAGGATCATCTCCCCCGGCCCGTAGACCAGTTTGCCCGGATAAGGGAACAGGACTGTCTCGACCGGCCAGGGCGCTTCCGGGGGGCGATTGATCTTTTGTTTGCCCAGCGCCGCGAGGCCGCCATACTTGTCCCAGGGGGATAGGGCCTGACGCCAGGGACGGGCCTGCCGGGTCGGGAGGTGGTCGGCGATGGCGCTGCCCAGGACCAGCGAGAGTTCGGCGGAGAGACACCTGGGCAACCTGACCAGTGGCCCGTTTATCCGCCACACAAAGAGATAACGGATCAGCTCAATCGGTTTGGTAAAAGCCCACATAGTCAACGAGTTCGTACAATAACTTGACGCGGCTTTCGGGCCACTGGCGGACGCGCCAGGCGCTCAGCATATCCCGTGCCTGCTGGTTCAACGAAGCGGTGAATCTGCCCCAGTAGAATTGCTCCTCGCCCGGATCCTCCAGTTTCAGCAATTCGTAGAGAGACTTTTGTTCTTCGGGCCGCAGCAACGACCGGAACACCGCCGCCGTCTCTAACAGGCTCAAGAAATCGGGCACGTCGAACGTGAGCAGACCCGCGCGGTCTCGGGTGTGAGGGTGCAAGAGTTGGTGAGGGGCGGAGAAAAAGCGCACGTGCAGGCGATCCATCGAAAAGCGCGTCTCCTGGTAGGCGGCCAGACACAAGATATTTCCCATAGCGGACTCGAATTTCATTCCGCTCGTGGGGAGCACCTGAATTATACCTCTGAGGTCGGACCCGTGGTAGAGAACTATTTCCTGAAGCCAGGGTTTCAACTGTTGCCGGTGCATCACCAGCAAAAAGTGATGCTCGTCGCGGACGTAATCGCCCCAGGTGTGTTCGCGGTAGAATCCTTCGCTGGCCCACAGTTGGCGCGGCAACTGGTTGACGAACCCCCACACGACGACGGCGGCATAGGAGCGTCGCCCCAAACGGGCTGACCTGGTCAAAATGGATCGGCACGCCCGGCAGTATTTGTGTCCGGGCAGGGGAGCATAGACCCAACAGCGTTGGCAGGGGCCAGCGAGGGCAGAGAAAGGAGGCCCGACATCCTCCTCCGCAGAGGGAAAAATGTCGGGCCTGTTCTTGACGAGTTCTAGAGTAGCCAGCAGTTCAGCGCCGGTACGGCTGAGACGCACCCAATCAAAGCTGCTTAACATTCAGTGCCTTTCGCAACGCTGTGTAGTGCTGGATCACGCCCGGCTCTATCCAGTCCGAGGGCTGAAGGGGCAACTGCCAATCTTGTTCTGCTCCTCCGGCGTACCGTTTGGCCCAGTCGATCAAATAGCTCTCCGGCAGGACGCGCAGGCGCAGGCTGCCGAATCCCAGGTAGCGGTTGTTGCCCATCTTGTGTCCCAGCCCCGGCTCCAACGCCACGCACCACATCAGCCTTTGCAGTTCCTCCCGTTCCAGGTTCCAGAAACGGAGTGTAAAGCGGGCGTGCGACCCGGGCAGGATGGCCCTAAAGTAGCGAGCCTGGAATGTGTCGGGTTGAAAATCGGCCAACTGTTTGACGATGGGGGCCAGGGGAGCGTGCGGAAAGACCCGCCAGGTCTGGGCGATGAGCGATTTGGACGCGGAGCCGCCCGCCGCCTGCTTCCATTGACCACCGGCATACTGCCAATGGCCGTAGGGGTAAGGCGCTTTGAACCAGGCCAGTTCAGGCTCCTGGAACAGGCCAAAGGTGAAAGATAGCCGCCCCATGAGCGCCTGGTTCGGCCCCTGCCCCACCCAACCGAACAGGCTATCAACCGGGTTCAGGCTGGCGATGTCGCCGCTCGGCTGGCGGGAATCGCTGGCGATGGTATAGACGTGGCGCAGCATGCCTTTGATGCTCTGGCTGGGGATAGCGTACTTTTTGTCGCTATCTCGCTGCGCGGCCGCGGGAGGGGCAAAGGCGAAAAAGTCCCACCCGTTGACCGGGCCATCCTCCAGCGTGGCTTTGAAGGAGGGTTCGCCGCTCTCGCGTATGTTGAGGGGGGTCAACGTCTCTGCTTCCACCACCAGCATGCCGCAGTAGCCGCCAAACGCCCGGTGGGAGACGAACCCGGCCCGGGCACGCGGCGGGGGGGCGGAATCCTGCTTTTGCTTGAGGGGGATCAGGGCGGCTTGCAGCGCAGCGGCGGCGGCTTCTCCTTCTACGTCCAATCTCTGCCAGATGCCATCCCGGCCCAATTCTCGCTTGCCAAACAGTTTCTCGCCCACGCCATCGGGAGATGCGGTCAACCACGTGAGGTGAGATACGTTGGCCTGCACCCAGCCAAACCCGCTGGTCTTGGCACCTCCCAGGGGAACGTCGCCCCGCTGCAAGTCCTGGAGCATGTGCAAAAAGATGGAGAGCGCCTCCATGTCCTGCTCATCAATATCTATCAAGTCCACCCGCAACTGGAAGACGAGGTGCTCGCCGTAAGCAAAGAGATAGTCGCGCTTGGCCTCTTCCACCGGCTGCCCGGTCTTGGGGTTCATCTTGACCCCGTCCATAGAGCACCAGGCCCGTTCCGGATCGTATGGGTCGGCCAGGTAAGCGTCGGAGAAAAACACCAGGCCACGCTGCCCCTGAGTGCCAAAGAGATCGTTCAACACGTCGTCCGTCTGGCGCGAGTCGCCCCACAGAGTCTTGAGCACCTGCGAAGCGCGTTTCCTGAGAGCGCCCTTGATCGTGCTGCCGGGGATGTACACCTCCCACCCACCTTGCTCGCTAGAGGAGGGGGACCAGGAGAGCATGCGCATAAAGACTGTGTCGTATGGTTTGCCGTACTTGCGAGAAATCTCGCGGTTAGAGCGACCGCCGGCCCGAAAGTCGATGTGATGTGGCTGCGCCAGTTCCTGGCGAGCGCGATCACGATACCCCTCGAGGAATGCGATCATGTTCTCGTCGTTGGTGATGCTCTTGCGCAAGTTGCGCGGGTTCGTCATGTGGCGGTACTTGACCCGCCGGTGGGCTTCGAGAAACTCGCGCCAGGTGGCCGGGCGAATTCCCTCCGGGGGGCTGTTGCGGTCGCTCCACTGGCGCTCGTCTATCTTGCTCTGGAGCAGCATTTGTTTGATGCGCAGGTGTTCGTCACGATTTTTGATCTCGTCGTCCACCCAGGCATCGCTGCGAATCAGGTTGACCTGCTGGTCTACCTGCCGGTAGAGGTGGGGGAGTACCTTTTCGCAGGCCGGGGCCAGCACCTCTATCAGGGCGTCCTCGCTGCTCAACCGCTCTGCCAGACTGTCCGCCAGGGCAACGTCCAACCCCAGCCCGTCGGCTATCTCTTGCCACGCCTCGCGGTCGAGGTCCTCGCTCTTGCGCCGCTCGCGCGTCATGGCCTTGACGATGCGCCCGGCCATGTTGGCCTTGTCTCCGAGCACCTCGACGCAGGCAGCTTCGGCTGCTTCCTGGCTGGGAAAAGTCTGCCCGACCAGTTGCTCTACCTGGGCACGCACTTTTTTGGCAAGTCCCCATTTGCCCTTGCTCAATTTGTTCAACCCCTTGCTCGTCAGGGTCAAGACGTCGGTCTCGCCGATGGAGCGCTCGCGCAGCCAGATGGCGATGACTCTGGGAAGGTAGACGGCAAATTTCTGTTTCCAATCCTCCGGGTTGAGGATCGGGCCGGCCAGCCCCATCTCTAGCCGTTCGCGGATCGAGATGGGGATATCGCGCATGGCGTCAACGAGCAAACGGCCCTCGATGGCGGTGAAGGAGGGCATCGCCGGGTCAACTTTGCCCCAGTTCCAGCCGACCAGGACGGGGTTCGTGGCGTCAAAGGTCAACGTCAATTGGAGGTGATTGGCAGATTTGTTCAATGAGGGGGCCTTTTCGGATGGGGCAAACGGCAATTCCATTTCCAGGCGGACGCGCCCCAATCCTTTGCTCTTGCCGGCCCCAAACCAAAATCTCCCGGCCTCTAGTTCCTTGAGGAGATAGTATAACCGGTCACGGTTCTGTCCATTTGCCAGCACCGCGTCGTCCACGGCAAAGGAGATAGCGAACACCGAGTTGCGGAACAGGGTCTCCATTTTGTAGTTGGCGTTCGCTATCGCGGCCCAGCGGTCTTCGTCCAGTTTGATTCCCATGCGCATGTCAAAGAGACGGTCGGGCGGATAGCTCTCTTCTTCCAGTTGACAATCCACCCTGGCGATGAGGTCGCCCGGCATGGGAGAGCCATAGAGTCGCAGCCACAGTTGATTGAGCAGGCCAATATTTCTGCCGTTGCGCGACTGGCCGATAAAGGCATCCATCAATGATTGCGCCGTGCCGGAGATTTCTCCCGCCAGCGAGACCAGGCGGTGCTTGCCATCCCCGTCCCTGGTAAAGAGGGTCTTGCGGGCATTGCCTCTGTAGATTGGGGTTTCTGCGTAAAGTTTGCCGTTCAGAATCATAACACTCCCTCCTTCGAGTTTCAGAACACGGATGTGC
>CAYNVC010000025.1:0-13845 GCA_964400615.1 uncultured Anaerolineales bacterium
TAGGGCAAGCTGGCAGCTTGCCGCGCTGCCGGACTCGGGTCGTAGGGCAAGCTGGCAGCTTGCCGCGCTGCCGGACTCGGGTCGTAGGGCAAGCTGGTAGCTTGCCGCGCAACCTACATTGGGAGGGGCTTTATGACAAGTGCTTGTGTCGAATCTTAGCGAATTGAAATGTTCATAGACATTCAAAAACAGGAGGTATAGTCATGCCAGAGTATTTGTCACCAGGAGTTTACGTCGAGGAGGTGGATACCGGCGCCAAGCCCATCGAGGGGGTTGGCACTTCCACAGCCGCCTTTGTTGGCTTTACCGAAAAAGCGCAACTCGTGGAGCAAGTTGATGGGAACAGAACCGTCCACGACCTGCTCAACAAACCCACGTTGGTGACCAATTGGACCCAGTTCACCGAGCGCTTTGGCGGCTTTGTGGAAGGCGCTTATCTGCCACACGCGGTCTATGGGTATTTCCAGAACGGTGGCGCACGCTGCTACGTGCTCAGCGTCAAGACGATGCCCAAAGCGCAGGCCGCGCTGCTAAACGCCGACGGCAAACCCCAGTTGGTCGTCAGAGCCAGGCAAGCGGGACTGACCGGTCTACGCTTGCGCGTCAAAGTGGAAGCGCCCAAAGAGGGCAAAAAGAAAGAGGAAAAGGCAGGCGAGAAACAGCCACCGCCCGGCGGCCCCTTTACCGTCACAGTCGAGCGGGAGCAGGTCGCCGGAGGCTGGCGCACCGCCGAAGTGCTGCGCGATGTCACCCTGACCGAGACGCAGGCAGAAGGCGGCAAAAAGGTGCGCGTGGCCTACCAGGAGGGCAGAGTGCCCCAGTGGATCGAGTTCCTGGTCCCGGAAAGAACGTCCCTGGCCAAGCTGTGGCCCCGCACCCAGGAGCAAACCCTACAGATCGAGACCCAGTTGCTGGCCGCGCCGACCTCTGAGGATTTCCGAGGGGACGTGAGCGAGAGGACGGGGGTGGAAGGGTTGGAAGCCATTGATGACATCACCATCGTCAGCGTGCCCGATTTGATGAGCGGGGTGAACGGCAATGGACTCGATCTGGATATGGTCAAGGCCGTGCAGAGCATGGTCATCGCCCATTGCGAGCGCCTGGGAGACCGGGTTGCAATCCTGGACGCCCCGCCGAACATGGCCCCACAAGAGGTTCTCAAGTGGAGGATGGACGTTGCGGCCTACGATTCGAGCTACGCCGCGCTCTACTATCCCTGGATTCAGGTGAACGACCCGGTGCAAAAGCGCCCGGTCTACATTCCCCCATCGGGACACCTGGCCGGACTCTGGGCACGCACCGACAACACGCGCGGCATCCACAAAGCCCCGGCCAACGAGAGCGTGCGCGGCGCTACCGGCCTGGCCTATAACGTCACCAAAGGGGAGCAGGACACACTGAACCCCAAGGGGATCAACTGCATCCGCGCATTCCCTGGGATGGGTATCCGGGTCTGGGGGGCGCGCACGCTGGCTAACAACCCATCCTGGCGCTATCTCAACGTGCGCCGGCTGTTCAACTATGTGGAAAAGTCAATCGAGCGGGGCACGATGTGGGTGGTCTTTGAGCCGAACAATCCCCGTCTCTGGGCGCGTGTCCGGCGCGACGTGACCGCCTTTTTGACCACGATCTGGCGCTCCGGGGCGCTGTTCGGCGCTTCCCCGGCCGAGGCGTTCTACGTCAAATGCGACGAGGAACTAAACCCGCCCGAATCGCGTGACCTGGGCCGTCTGGTCATCGAGATCGGCCTGTCGCCGGTCAAACCGGCCGAGTTTGTCATCTTCCGCATCAGCCAGTGGGCCGGCGGCGGCGCCGGTGGCGGCGTGGAGGAGGAAAGCGGTGGTGGAGAGTAGTGGCGCGTCTCACACGCACCCACGCATCAAATTCATAACCAGTTCAAGGAGGTAAGATAAAATGGCGAATCCATCAGGAAGGGAATCCGATCCCCTGATCGCATATAAATTTAGAATCGAAATTGACGGCCCCGTGGAGGTTACAGGCTACTTTACCGAGTGCAGCGGTTTAGGCTCGGAACACGAGGTCGTGGATCACCAGGTCACCAATCCGGAGACGGGAGAATCCATCATCCAAAAAATCCCCGGCCGGCTCAAGTGGGAGGACGTGGTGCTCAAGCGCGGCATCACCAACGACATGGGTATCTGGGACTGGCGGCAAAAGGTCATCGCTGGCAAAATGCAGGACGACGCGCGGGCCAACTGCTCCATCATCATGATGGACGTGGATGGCTCGGACGTGGCCCGTTGGGACCTGGTAAACGCCTGGCCCTCCAAAGTCAGTGGCCCGGCCCCAAAATCAGACAGCAACGAGTTCGGCGTGGAAGAGATGACGATTGTCCACGAGGGGCTGGTGCGTGCGTCGTAGCAGGTCAGGGGGCTAGAGAAACCGGGTTTTTCAGAAAAAACCCGGTTTCTCCCCCATCTCCAATGGAGGATAGTGTATGACTCTACAAACCGAGTTTGAATTTACCCTGCCGCGCGGATACGTGGATAAAGAGGGCAACCTGCACAAAAAGGGGATCATGCGGCTGGCTACGGCTATGGACGAGATCGCTCCCCTGCGCGACCTGCGGGTGCGGGCCAACGACGCTTACCTGGTCATCATCCTGCTCTCGCGGGTGATCGTCCAACTGGGGACGCTGGATCGCGTCACCCCCCGGGTGGTCGAGAACCTCTTTGCCGCCGACCTGGCCTATCTCCAAACTTTTTATCGCCGCATCAACGAGGAAGGGATAACCACCGTCACGGTGACGTGTCCCGAATGTCAGACCGAGTTCGAGGTGGATTTGGCCGACTTGGGGGGGGAATAAGCGGCTACCCCCTCGACCGGCTGTACGAGGAGGTAGCCTACATCTCATACCATTTCCACTGGTCGCGTGACGAGATATTGAATCTCGAACACCAGGAGCGCAAACGCTGGGTGGCCGAGATTTCCAATATCAACAGACGTCTCAACGAAGCGAGGTAGCGATAATTGGTCGGGTCAAAACTTGCCACCGATAGCGATACGTTTCGCGTCTTTAAGGGATTTCCTCCCGCCACCGGGGAACAGCCCGGTTCCGCCGAAAAGGCGCTGGCCGGGTCGGAGATAGACGTATATGCCCTGGCCGTGGAGGTATATGCCCTCTTGGAGCAAGAATTGAGGCTGGAAAACGAGCGGTTGGTGCGGAGACAATCCTGGTAGGGAGGCACAATCACATGGCACGGACAGATCCCATACCCGCCTTTAGGTTTCACGTCGAGATCGAGGGCATCATCGAGGGCGCTTTCCTGGAGTGTAAAGGACTGGGCCTCAAGTGGAAGGTTTTCAAGTACAAGGAAGGGGGCGTCAACAATTACGTGCACCAATTGCCGGAGCGGGTTGACTATTCCAAAGTCACGCTCAAGCGGGGGATAGACCTCTCGCACGCGCTCTGGGATTGGTGCCAGCAGGGGATCAGGAACGGTCGGGTAGAGCGCAAGAACGTGTCCATCATCCAGTTCGACACGGCTGGCGAGGAGGTCAAACGCTGGAATTTGATGGACGCTTATCCGATCAATTGGAAAGGGCCGCAACTCAAGTCACAGAGCAAAAAAGTGGCGATTGAGACTTTGCAGCTCGTCTACAACGGGTTGACTCTGGACGATCAAGAGTAGGGCAAATTGCCAATTTGCCAATCCAATGACTATCAGTCCACAACACCAAAACCACAATATCGCCCGTTCCATACTCGCGCGGGTACAGCGTGCGCGCAGGTCGCTTGCTCCCTGGGTGCGGAAACGGCCGGCGGGGCGGCGCACAATCGCTCGCGCTCGCCGGGCGACGGTCACGTCCCGGCCCACCCGCTCGCTGGTGGACAGGGTGCGGCGCACCGTGGCGCGGGCTGTCGTCTGGCGGCCCGACGTCGGCTCGATTGCGCCGGCGATGACGGCCCGTTTTTCCAATTCGATTGTGGCCCGCTTTCCTTCCATCGGGGACAAATATCGCCTCCGCTCGCCCGCCGATGACGTGGAGCAAACGCCCGCGATGGTCCTGAGCGAGATGCCAGCGGCAGCGCCGCCACCTGTCGCCGCCCCTTTTTCTGGCGATGAACGGCGCTCCGCTCCTTCTTCTCCCCGGCGCTCACTTTCCCGCTGGGCCACCCCCGCCGGGCAAAAGCCCGCTCCGGCCCGTCCGCCAGCCGTCGAGCGCTCTGCCCCGGCGCTGCCGCAGAACGCTCGCCTGTTCTCGCGGGTCGAGGAGATGCCGGCGGCGAGCGAGCAGGTAGGGAGAGGGGCAGAGGCCCCGTCTCCGGCGACCGAGTGGGTTGAGAGAGGGACAGAGGCTCCATCTCCGGCGGCCAAGGGGCCGGTTCAGCGCCGGGCAGGATCAGAGTCCCCACCTCCGGCGGTCAAGGGGCCGGTTCAACGCCGGGTAGAGCAAGAGGAGACCGTTCAGACCGCCCCGTCCCCGTCCCTGGCCCCAGGCGAACCCGCTTCCATGCCCACCCCCGCCCCGCCCTCCCAGGCTCCACTTCAACGCCCTGTTAGCGGAGAGGCAGCGCCCAGCCAAACGGCCCCGCCGCCGCCAGCCGGGGATGGGCCGCCTTTACCGGTCGTCTCCGCCCCGCCCACGGAGGTTCAACGCCAGGTCGGCGCGGAACAAGCACCCGTTAAAGCTCAGGTTCAGCGCCAGGCTGGCGTGGAACAAGCGCCTGCCCCAACGCAGCAGCAGGTTTTGGACGCGCCGCCCCGCGCGGTCGTCTCCGCCCCGCCCACGGAGGTTCAGCCCCAGGTCGGCGTGGAAAAGACGCCCGTTCAGGCCGCCCCGCAGTCAACGGCGGAGGAGTTGCCTTCCAGAGTCGTCTCCGCTCCACCGCAGGACAGGGTTCGACGCCGGGCCGTGGAGCGAGTGCCTGTCCAGACGGCCCCGTCACCGGTTACGAGCGAACCACCCCGCGCCGGGCAAATGCGGCTGCGAGTGGCTCCACGCCAACGGTTGCCGCTGACTCGGCCCTCCATCGCCGTCGTCCAGCGCGTCACCGCTCATCTCGAGGCGCGGGGGTATCGCTTCAAGCGCAAGCGCCAAATTACGCCCGCCCCTCCCAGCCAGGTCGCGCGGGCCGCCGCCGAGTTGGAGCGCGGCGCAGGAGCGGGCAGCGCCCTGGCTGAGAGACCGCGTGCCGTGATGGAAAGCGCCCTGGGGCAGGATTTTGGCGCTGTGCGGGTGCACACGGCCCAACTGGCTCCTCTCGGCGTCCAGGCTGCCAGCCGGGGCAGCGACGTTTACGTCGGGCCGGGGCAGGATCGCTTCGACACGCCGGATTCATTGTCACTGCTGGGGCACGAGTTGACCCACGTCTCTCAGCGAGGCGGTGGGTTAGTCAGCGCCATGCCCGCCGCGCAGATGACCGTCCTGCCGGTGACACAGTCGCCGGTCGGCGTGGCGCGTGAGGAGGAGGAAGCCGACAGCGTCGAGGAATCGATCAAACGCCTTCTTGGTTCAACAGCCCTGACGCCGCCCGACTCTGAGGAATTGCCCTCTGGTGAGTCGGAGATGGAGCTGTGGGAGAGCGGCGGGAGCGAGGAGGAAGAGGAGGAAGAAGGCTCGGCACTGGAAGATGCGGCCCTTTCACCCGACGAGTTGGCGGCTTCGCCCGAACTGTTCCTGCGCCAGGAGGTGGCTTTGCTCGTCGCCGCGCAGCAGATGGCGAGCGGAGGCGAGTACCCATTGGACTTGTATCAGAATCTATTGGAACTCGCTCCACCCGACCTGGAGGCGGCAGCCGAAGAAGGCGTCATCTCCGCCGAGGACGTGGAGGCTATCGAAGAGATGGCGGCGCTGCTGACGGAAATCGAAGCGGGCCAGGAGAGAGAGGAACCGGAAGAAGCCAATTTGAATCTGGGGCTGCTGGCGCGGCAGGTCTACCCATTCGTCAAACAAATGTTGGCCGTGGAGCGCGAGCGCATGGCGATGTGAGCGAAATATAGAGCGGAGTGACCAGATGACCATACAAAAAGTCCAAATCTACCAGGTGGGGCAAACACAGCCGGTCGTTGATTGCGCTGCCCAGTTCAATCCCACCCAGCTGCAATTATCCAAAAAAGCCAGTTGGAAGACGGAGAAAACCACCAAGAAAAACATCGGCACCACCACCTTTGGGGGCGGGGATCCGATCAAGCTGTCCGTCAAGCTGTTTTTCGATACCACCGCCAGCGGCGACGACGTGCGAGATTATACAGAACCGCTGATGAACCTGATGATGATAGACGTAACGAGAGTGAGCACTCTGGGGACGACGCTCTCGAACGAGCTGGCTGCAAAGACGGCCAGTTTAACCTCCGTCACCGCCGAAATTGCCCACCTGGAAGGTCTGTCCACTTCGGGATGGACCAAGTTCTGGAACTATGGCACGTGGAGGCAAAACGTGACCAAGAGGTTGCGGCTGCCGGCGCTGCGCTCGCGCAAGAACAGGCTCGAAAAAAGGATCAAGGAACTGACGCAACAACTGACGAATTTTCAGAGCGGGGCCATAGGGGGCGGGTCCACGCCGCCCAAGTGCAGATTCGTCTGGGGGAGTTTTTCGTTCGTCGCCGTCATACCGTCGGTGAGCGTCACGTTTACAATGTTCCTCCCCAGCGGCACACCCGTGCGGGCAACGGCCAAAGTCGACCTGATACAGATCGAAGACCCGTTCGAGCAGCCGCCCCAGAACCCCACCTCGCGCAGCGTCCCCAGAAAAGTGTGGGTGGTAAAGGCGGGGCAGAGGTTGGATTGGATCGCCTACAAAGAATTCGGGAATGCGGCGATGTGGCGCTATATCGCCCAGGCCAACGGCCTGGATAATCCCTGGGATTTGAAGGCCGGACAGGTTTTGAATCTTTGATAAAAACCGGGATTTTACCTTATGTCAGAACTAGCACACGAATTCAACGTCATCATCAATGGGCAACCCGCGCCGCCCGACCTGGCGCGGAACCTGGCCGAGATCGTGGTGGACGATAGCCTGTACCTGCCGGATATGTTCACCCTGCGTATCCACGATAGCGACATGGTTTGGGTGGACGCGGAGCTTTTGTCCGTCGGCGCCGAGGTCGAAATTTGGGCCACTGCCGCCGCTCAGGGAGCGCAGCCGGGGGCCAGCGGGCGGCTGATCCAGGGCGAGATCACCGCCCTGGCGCCGAACTTTGGCGCTGGAGCGCCGACCCTGACGGTGCGCGGCTACGACCACTCCCACCGGCTGCATCGCGGGAAAAAGAGCCGTTCTTTCCTCCAGGTCACCGATAGCGAGGTCGCCCAGCGGATCGCCCAGGAAGCCAAATTGCGCTTTCAGGTAGAAGCGACCACCGTCGTCCACGAGTATCTCTTTCAGGATAACCAGACCGATCTCGAATTCTTGCAGGCGCGGGCGCAAAACATCGGATACCGGGTGTACGTCAGGGACAAGACGCTCTATTTCGTCGGGAGCGAGGCGGAGCAGGAGCAAGGCCCCGAATTGGAGTGGGGGCGCAACCTGCGCGATTTCCGGCCCCGCCTCTCCACTATGAACCAGGTGGACGAGGTGATCGTCCGGGGGTGGGACCCACAGAGGAAAGAGGAGATCGTCAGCCGGGCGAGTGAGAGCCAGATCGCGCCCCAGGTAGGGGTGGCCGAGTCGGGAGCGGAGTTGGCGCAGCGGGCCTTTGGCGTCGCGGCCCAACTCGTGGTGTCGGACCGGCCCGTCGCTAACGTGGACGAGGCCAACGCGATGGCCCAGGCCCTGTGCGACGAGGTCGGCGGCGACTTTATCAAGGCCAGAGGGGTGTGCCTGGGAAACCCAGGTGTGAAAGCAGGCTGCATGGTCACAATCCAGGGAATTGGAATGCGCTTTAGCGGCCAGTATTTCATCACCTCCGCCACACACGTCCAGGACGAAAATGGGTACGAGACGATCTTTAGCATCAGTGGCCGGAAACCCGACACTTTGAGCGCCCTCTTGCAGCCAGGCGGCAGCAAGGGCTGGGGAATCGCAATTGGCCTGGTGACGAACAACCGTGACCCCGCCGGTTTGGGCCGGGTCAAGGTCAGGTTCCCCTGGCTTTCCGAAAGTGAACAGAGTACCTGGGCGCGGATGGCTACGCCTATGGCTGGCCCAGGCAAGGGATTCTTTTGCCTGCCCGAGATCAACGACGAGGTACTGGTCGCTTTCGAGCACGGCCGGATCAAGCGCCCGTACATATTGGGCGTGCTCTGGAACGGCAAAGATCACCCCCCCCAGCGCAACGACCAGGTCGTTGGGCGGGATGGCAAGGTTGACCGGTACATTCTGCGCTCCCGCAGCGGCCACCAGATCATCCTGGACGACACAGCCGCCGGCGAGCGCATCATCATCCGCGACAAGACGGGGCAGAACGAAATCGTCATAGATTCAACGCACAACGATATGGCGCTCAAGGCGAGGGGGAATCTGACCATCGAGGCCGGGGGCGAGGTCCGTATCCGGAGCAACAGAGACCTTTCCATCGAGGCCGGGGGCAAGGGAGAGATCAAGGCGCAGGACGTGACCGTGGACGGCGGGGCCAGGGTGGACGTCAAGGGTGGAGTCATCAATTTGAATTAGCGGCGCAGGAGGCGTCATGGGACAGCCGGCAGCGAAACAAGGAGATCGAATCGTCGCCACGGATACTCACGCCGTCACGATCATAGCGGTGACGACGGCGATGACTTTTCCCTTCAATGGTATCATCGGCGGCGAACTGAGCCGGAACGTCAACATCATGGGCCGGGCGGCTGCCACGGTGGGGAGCACGGCTATCAACACCCCGCCTCATACCACTGAGCGGGGAAGGTTTCAGAGGCCACCCTCCAACCGGGGCCGGATCGTCAGCGGCAGCGCCACCGTCTTTATCAACGGCAAACCTGCCGCCCGCGCCGGAGACACGGCCATGACGTGCAACGATCCCGCCGACCTCCCGGTGGGCCGGGTCGTGGCCGCCGGAACGGTGTTGATTGGATAATGAGGGTGTTTGGGATAGCGCGTAGGGCAAGTTGTCAACTTGCCCCACGGATGTGCTGGTGTAGGGCAAGTTGGTAACTTGCCCCACGGGTGAACTGGTGTAGGGCGAGTTGGTAACTTGCCCCACCGGGAGGGTGTGTATGAGAGAGAACCGTCTGGACAGAGAATTTTTGGGCCAGGGGCTGGCGTTTCCGCTCCAGGTCAACCCGCGCGGCGAGATCGCGCTTGCCAGGGGCGAGCGGGACATCGAGCAATCGATCCGCATCATTCTGGGAACCGTCCCCGGCGAGCGCGTTATGCGGCCCGAATTCGGTTGCCGCGCCCACGAGCTGCTCTTTGAGCCGCGCAACGCCGCCACCGCCGGAATGATGGTCGAATACGTGGAGCAGGCACTGAGGCGCTGGGAGCCGCGCATCCAGGTGCAAAAAGTGCGCGTCACCAACGCGCCCCGGCAGGACGGGGCCTTGTTGGTCGAGATCAGCTATCAGATAAAATCTACTCACGACGAACGCAGCATCGTCTACCCCTTCTTCCTGGTGGGAGAAGAGTAACGCAATCCGTAACGGGGAGGTGACTATGTCATTACCAGAGCCAGTTTTGGATGACTTGAGATTTCAGCAGGATTTGGTCGACGTGGCTCGGAAGCGGATCATCCATTACTGCCCAGAGTGGACCGATTACAATCTGAGCGATCCGGGCATCACGCTGATCGAACTTTTCGCCTGGATGACGGAGATGATCACTTACCGGCTGAACCGGGTGCCGGAAAAGAACTATATCAAATTTATGGAACTGTTGGGGGTACAACTGCGCCCGGCCAGCAGCGCCCGCACCGAGTTGACCTTTTGGCTCTCCGCCCCCCTGCCTCTGAGGGCCGAGGAGGAGAGCGCCGCGCTCACCGTCGTCATCCCCAGGGGCACCGAGGTCGCCACGCGGCGCACCGAGGAGGAGGAAGAGATCATCTTTACCACCGACGCCAGCCTGCGCATTGGCGCACCCCGGTTGACCCAACTGCGCCGCGAGCAGGACTATAACAAAAACTATTTGCCCCGTTTGGGAATCGAGGATTTCTACGCCTTTGACCAGGGCAAACCGCAGGAGGGAAACACATTTTACCTGGGGTTCGACGAAGAGCAGGACATCAGCGGCCACATCCTGCAATTGACCTTCGAGTGTGAGGAGACCCAGGCGGTCGGCGTGCGGCGCGAAGACCCGCCGCTCGTCTGGGAGTGCTCGATGGGAGACGGCCATTGGGAAGAACTGGCGTTGAGCACGCGCCCCGGCGAAAAAGATACCACCGGGGGCCTGAACAACGCCACCGGATCCCTGGTGATGTACCTGCCGCTGACGATGCGGCCCCAACAGGTCTATGGACGGAACGGTTACTGGGTGCGCTGTCGCCTGGAGCAGCGCCGTCCAGAGCAGGGGATGTACGCCGAATCCCCCCGCATCAAAAACATCACTGCCCACGCCCTCGGCGCTACGACGCGGGCCACCCACGCCCGGACGGTCGAGGACGAGATGTTGGGCTATAGCAACGGCGAACCGGGCCAGAGCTTTTACCTGGAAAACGCGCCCGTCCTTGCCCTGCGGGAGGGTGAGACCGTGGAGG
The DNA here is from genome assembly GCA_964400615.1 of uncultured Anaerolineales bacterium. Classification (GTDB taxonomy): domain Bacteria; phylum Chloroflexota; class Anaerolineae; order B4-G1; family B4-G1; genus B4-G1. The sequence continues at coordinate 10,584 of CAYNVC010000025.1, forward strand.
TCGAGGGGGAGATGTACGGCGACGTTGGTTTCAGACCCTGGGAGCTGGTGGACGAGTTCTCCGCCTCCGAGCAGTACGACCGTCACTTTACCCTGGATACGGCCACGGGCGAGGTGCGCTTTGGGCCTGGCATTCGGCAGCGGGACGGCACGGTGCGCCAATATGGCCGCATCCCCGAAGCGGGGCGGGCCATTCGTTTCACCAGCTACCGGTACGGCGGCGGCACCGCCGGCAACGTGCCGTCCGGCAAACTGGTGGTGCTCAAATCGTCCATCGCCTACGTTGACCGGGTCGCTAACCTGCACCGCGCCGAGGGGGGACGCGACCAGGAGAGCCTGGAGGAAGCCAAAATGCGTGCCCGGCGCGAGTTGCAGGCGCAAGAGCGGGCGGTCACGGCGGCGGATTACGAGAGCTTGAGCCTGGGGGCCAGCCGGGCCGTCGCCCGGGTCAAATGTCAGACGCCCGGTGAGAGCACCGGCGTCGCGCCGGGTATGGTGGAACTGCTCGTCGTGCCGGCCGCCTACGACGCGCTGCTGGCGGGCGATCTCTCGCGTTTGCAGTTGGATGAGACGCTGCGGGAGACCATCATCTCCCACCTCGACGACTATCGCCTGCTGACCACCACCCTGCGCGTCCGGGAGCCGCGCTACCTGGGGATCAAAGTGCGGGCCGAGATTCTAGTCTCCGAGTACAGCCAGCCCGAGAGCGTCCGGGAGCGCGTCGCCAGACGCTTGCGGAACTTTATCGCCCCCCTGGCGCTGGAAGGGGCGGGGGAGTTGCGGGACGAATTCCTGGGCCCGCATTGGGAAGGGTGGCCCTTTGGTCGAGACCTGTACGTCTCTGAGATTTACGCCCTCATCGGCCAGATCCCCGGCGTCAAACACGTCTGGGACGTCCAGGTCAGCCAGCGCCCGGTAGCTTTTGGCTCGGATTCAGCGCCTGAAGAACCGCTCGCCCCCGTCCAGGAAAGACGTCTGCGCGTCCCCGGCGACACGTTGCTCTGTTCTCTGGAGCACGAGATCGAGGTGGTGGAAGAATGAGTACCGAATTGCAAGTATCACACGTCGCCGATTTTTACCGCCGCTACCCCGGCGAAGTGGTGACGTTCTACACCCGCGTGGACGTGCTCCGGGCACTGCCGCTCCTCACCGTCCAGGTCGCCTTGCCGGCCGGGTTGGAGCCGGAGGGAGCGCGCACCCTGGGCGGGGAGGACGTCGCCGCCTCGTTGGAGACCCTGCCCGAAACGGGGGCCAGGCAGTTCACCTGGAATATCGAGCGGGAACTGCCGCCCGGCACCCGCTACGAATTCCGGGTGCAGGCCAGAGTCGCCCCCACGGCGCGGGACGTGACCCTGGCGAGCCGGGCCAGGGCCGTTTGCCAGGCTTGCGAATGCGCGGCGGAGGAAACCGTCACCATCGCCGTGGCGGCCCGAGGCCGCTACCTGGACTATCTCCCCGCGCTCTACCACGACGATGAATTTCTGGCCCGTTTTCTAATGCTCTTTGAGAGCTTTTTGTCCCCCATCGAAAGGCAGATCGATCATTTGTCGTTCTACCTGGATCCCAGGCTGACCCCGCCCGATTTTTTGCCCTGGCTGGCCTCCTGGCTCGATCTGACCCTGGACGAACGCTGGCCGGAGGAGAAGCAACGCCGCTTGATCGGCGCGGCGGTCTCCCTCTACCGCAAGCGAGGCACCAAGCGGGGGTTGCAGGAGGCGCTGGAACTTTACACCGGGGTCAGACCTCAAATCGTCGAACGTCGTGCCCAGAATTTTAGCCTGGGGGAGGGGGCGGTGTTGGGTTTGGGGACTGCGCTGGGACGCAGCAATCGGCCCCACACGTTCACGGTCAGTCTGCACCTGCCACCGGTGACGGGCGCGGACGGGGCGGATGAGGAACGGCGCGAGACGGAGCGCCGTCGCGTCATCGAATCTATCATCGAGGCCGAAAAGCCGGCCCACACTGGTTACACCCTGCACCTGGAGATCGAACGATGACAGTTCACTTGCGAGGTAAAAAGATTATGAAAGATTTATTGGCCGAATTCCCCACTCAAAGACTCAAGCCGGTCGACGGCCTGGCCGTGACCGCGGGAATATGGGAGGAGGCGCACGAGTACCACCGCCGGCAGCAACGGTTCCACGCCCTGCTCGGCCACGGAGCGGGTGTCGTGACCGGACTCGAGGTCATCGCCAGCGACCCGCCCGACACCTCGGTATACATCCAGCCCGGCGTCGCCATTGACCAGCGTGGGGAGACCATCGCCCTGACCGAGCCGCTGACCTACGACATCGGGAACGCGGCGGCGGGGCAGCTCTATCTGTTGCTTAGTTACGGGGAGAGCTATCCCCTGAACGACGACCAGCCAGATGGGCCGCGTTACGTGCACGCCGAGTTTGGGATCGAGGTTCAACCCTCACTCTCCGGTGGTTCCGGAGTCGAGTTGGCGCGGATCAGGCGGCAGGACCGCGAGTCGCCCATCTTTGACGCCCAGGACCCGGCCCATCCCGGCCCGAACGAGATAGACCTGCGCTTCCGGCGGGACGTGGGCGCGGCTCCCGTGGAGCACCTGGGGTTGGCCGTGGTCTACGTGGGGGGCGGGGTCAAGAGCGTGCGGCACGGGCAGGGGGCGAGTTATATGGCTCGTGCTTTCAGCCGCCACAAGCTGCGTGGCCGGGATTATCGCCTCCACGTAGACTATGACATTCCGCTCACCGCCGACCTGGCAGCTTACACCCTGGTCTGCCTGGTGGGGCAGGGCGCGTTCCAACTCGGCAAGGAGGAAATGGAATCGCTGTACGCCTACACGCAAGGCGGCGGCACACTGTTCATCGAGAGCTGCCGCCACGAGGTTCCCGATGGGGAACCGCCGGCCGACACCTCCTTTTACAACCTCCTTTCGGATCTGGGGGTCAAGCTCAACGAGTTGCGGCCCGACCATCGCCTGCTGGTGGAGCCATTCCTCTTTGCCGCGCCGCCGCCGGGGTTCGAGACACAGGGCACGCCCCGCGTGGTGGTGAGCGACGAGGTGATTATGAGCACCTACGACTATGGCTGCCTGTGGCAGGGGGAACGGCGCGGCGGGTCGGCCACACGGGAGGAGATTCGCGCCGCCCTGGAGTGGGGAAGCAACGTCGTCGCCTATGCCCTGGAACGGCGGCAGAGATCGGGGAGCTGAGCTACCTTCAGCGATTGAAATTGCCTCCGTTGAGCCGTTGGCTGGCCGCCCGCCTGCAAGCCCGCCAGGGGGCACCCCGGTCGCC
>CAYNVC010000026.1:0-13652 GCA_964400615.1 uncultured Anaerolineales bacterium
GGATTGGGAACTGGAGCCAGGCAAAGCCGTGCGCCTCTGCTCAGCCGAAGACCTCGTCATCCACAAAGCGGTAGCTGGACGTCCCCAAGACCTGCGGGATATCGAAAGCATCGTTTACCGCCAGGGAGAAACGTTGGACGTTGCCATCATCCGGCGCTGGTTAGAAGCGTTCGCCGACGTGTTGGCGCAACCGGACATAGTCGCACGCTTCGAGTCGCCGTGGCACAAGTTGTCCGAGTTCGAGGGACTGAACACGTGATTCGCGTCAACGACCGCGACGAGATCGAATGGGAGGAGGGGCTGACCGTCTCGGCCCTGCTGGAGCGGCTCCACTATACCTTTGTCCACATCATCGTCAAGATCGAAGGGGAGGTGATTCCCCGCGTCGAGTATCCCACCCGCACCATCCCCGACGGCGCGGACGTGTGGGTGATCCACCTGATTGCCGGAGGGTAAACGCCGATGAACCAACGACTGACCGAGCTGGTCGCCAGTATGGCCGGGGTAGGAATGGACGCTGCCCTGCTGCTCCACCACCGCGACATCCTCTACTATGCCAACACCGTCCGTCCGGCTGCTTTGCTCGTCTCCCCTGGCGAGGCGATTCTCTTTGTCCGGCGCGGATTGGAGCAGGCCAGGCAGGAGGCCACCGTCGCCCGCGTCGAGCCGATGCGCGGCTTTTCCGACGTGGCCGGGGCTATGGCCGGGATTGGGGCGAGCGGCGGCACGCTGGGCACGGAGATGGACTTGATCTCGGCGCGGCTCTACCGGCGCTTGCGGGAGACCTTTCCCGATTGGGAACTGGCGGACATCTCGCCGCAGGTGCTGGCCCAGCGGACGATCAAGGATGAGGCAGAGATAGCCGCCGCGCGGAGCGCCGCCGCCGTGGCGGACGCCGGTCACGCTGCCGCTGCCCGCACAATTGCCCCAGGAGTGAGCGAGCTGGAGCTGGCGGCCGGGGTGGAGGCGGCGTTGCGGCGGGCCGGTCACGAGGGGTTCCAACCCCTGCGCCACCCCGGTGCGCGAGGAGCGGGCGTGCTGCTGATGAGCGGGGAACACCTGACCGTGCGGGGTGGGCACGGCCTGGTCATCACGGGCGCGGGGCTGGGGCCGGCGATGCCTTATGGCCCCTCGCGCCGCGTGTTGCAAGCGGGCGACCTGGTGGTGGTGGACATCGGCTCGACCTATGCGGGCTACACCGGCGACGAATCCCGCACCTTTGTGGTGGGAGAGGCCACGGCGGAGCAGCGGGCGCTTTTCGACGTGGCCCGCGCGGCGGAGGAGGCGGTGCTGGCGGCGCTGCGTCCTGGCCGCCCCGTCGCCGACCTGTACCCGCTGGCCGAAAAAGTGATCGCGGGGGGAGCGCCGCCCTACTTTGCCCCCGGCAGTCTGGCGCTGCCCGGATTCGTCGGGCACGGCATCGGGTTGGAATTGGACGAGCCGCCCGTGCTCTGGCCGCGCGTCGAGACCGACGTGCAGGCGGGGATGGTGTTGGCGGTCGAAATCGAGGTCAACGCGCTGGAACGGGGGACGATGGTCAAACTGGAGGATAGCGTCCTCGTGCGGGCGGATGGATGTGAACTGCTGACCGAGACGGAGCGCGAGTTGATCGAGTGCCAATTCCAGTAGAGCTAATCTTGCCCGGTCTGGCCCACCGGCTCCGGCTCCGGTGCAGTTGCCTGCTGATCTTCCGGGGGCGATTCTGAATCCGCCGGGTTTCGTTCGGCGACCGGCATAGTGAAGGTAAAAGTTGTCCCTTTGCCGACCTGGCTTTCCACCTGTATCTCACCGCCCTGCAACTCTATCAGGCTCTTGGTGATGCACAGTCCCAGCCCCGTGCCCGGCATGTCACGCACGGCCTGTTCCTCAGAGCGAAAGAACTTGGTGAACAGTTTTGCCATGTCGTCCGCCGAGATGCCGATGCCGGTATCGGCGACGGCGCAGTTCACGTACCCGTCTTGCAGCCAGGCGCGTACCGTGATTCCTCCGCCCTCTGGGGTGTACTTGTAAGCGTTGCTGAGCAGGTTGATCAGAATCTGCGTCAGCCGGGCCGGGTCTGCTTGCACCAGGGGGAGGGTGTCGGGTACTTGTAACGTCAAATGCTGCGACCGCGCTTCGACCTGCCCCTGTGTGGACTGGAGCGCCTCCGCCAGTGCACTGTTGAGAGTCGTTGGCTGTATCTCTAGCTTGAGGTGCCCGGTCTCGATGCGAGAAATATCCAGCAGGTCAGAGACTTGAATCTGCATTCGGCTGACGTTGCTGCTGATGGTGCGGATGAATTGCTCCTGTTGGGGTGGCATTTCGCCGAACATTCCCTGCAACAGCATTTCGGCATAGCCACGGATGGAGGTCATCGGCGTGCGCAGCTCGTGGGCGACGAAGGAGACAAATTCGGTCTTGGCCTGGTTGGCTTGTTGAACCTGCTCGTATAGCCGGGCGTTCTGGATTGCTATTGCAGCGTGCCCGGCCAGCCGGCCCGCGAACTGGATCTGGTCGGACAAAAACGAGGCATTGTTGCCCCGACGCAGGTGCATCAATCCCACCGTTCGCCCTTCGTAGCGGATAGGAACCAACATGCGGGTATTGTTGTCGAGCAAGATCGGCTCCCGGCTTTCAATTGCTTGCTGTGTCACGATCTGCTCCGGTTCGATTGTCTCTTCTGCGCCGGAGCGGGAGACCGCGCACACGTTGCCCTCGTCATCCAGGATGCACAGCATACCCCCGTTTGCTCTCGTGGCTTGCAATGCCCAGGAGAGAGTCAGATCCAGCACCCGTTCTAAATCGAGGCTGGCGTTCAATTCCTGGTCTATTTGTTGCAGGGTGGTCAGTTCCTCTACCCGCGCGGCCAGGGCCTGGTCGGTCATGGTGTACAGGCGGGCGTTCTCGATGGCGACTGCGGCCTGGCTGGCGAACGCGGTCAACAGCGGCAGGTCGGCTTCGGAAAAGACGTTCTCGCGGATCCGATTGTCCAGATAGAGCGCACCGATCACCCAATCTCTGATGTGTAGAGGCACGCAGACGATGGAACGGAGGTTGTAGCCGACGACGCTTTCCTGGCCTGAAAAGCGGGGGTCGAGCTGGGCGTTGGTGGTCAGAACCGGTTGGCCCTTTTCCACGGCATCCTGTACCACCGTGTGGCTCATCTCCAGGTCAGAAGCGTCGATTGTCTCCTGGTCGAAATTCCGCGCGGCCCGGATTTCCAGCTTGTTGTCCTGGTCCAGGAGCATCAGACATCCCCGCTCGGCTCCCGTGAGGTGGATGAGTGAATCCATCACCAGGTCCAAGGTTTCGGTCAGATCGAGCGACGAGTTCATGACGCCGATGATCTCGTAGAGTGTCGCCACCTCCGCCCCCTCCGCCGATCTCCGGGACAGGTCGGTCACGAGCTGCTGCCACTCTTGGAGCCGGGCAGCCAGTTGTGCGGGAGGGATACCCGGCGACCGCAAAAGAGCGCCTTGCACCGCCCGCATGCTTGCCAAAAGGGCCGCTGCCGTGCTTCCTGTTGCCCCGGCCTTGTTGATTGTGGATTTCATACTCCAGTCCTGTGAGATAAGGGGGAATTGGGCTATATGAGCCTTTCCCCAACAGGATACCATAAAAACAAACTGCGCGGATTGCGATCTAGTTACGATTTGGTTAACGTGCGACTCGAGATAAATTCGGGCCTTGTACGTAGCTTGTGCTGTTGGGATGTCGGATGTATACTTTTACAACCCTGGCTGTTTTCCCTGACTCGAAACCGGCGGGAGGAAGGAATAGTGATGTCACCTGGAGCAATTGGCAAATCAGTTACCCGCGTTGATGCTCGCGCCAAAGTCATCGGGCAGGCCAAATACCCGAATGATTTCGATATACCTGGAATGTTCCACGCCAAAATTCTCTTCGCCGGACGCCCGCACGCTCGCGTGTTGCGCGTTGATACGGCAGAGGCCCTGGCCGTGCCGGGTGTCATCGCCGTCTTTACCGCTGCCGACGTGCCGGTCAACGAATATGGTCTCCAAACCCCGGATCAGCCGGTGCTGTGCGGGCCAGGTTCGTCCAAACCGGACGCCGACCGGGTGCGTTTTGTCGGCGACCAGGTGGCGCTCGTCGTGGCCGAGACGGAACGGGGCGCGGCCCGTGCCCGCGACCTGGTTCACGTCGAGTACGAGGATTTGCCCGTCGTCGCCGATCCCCGCGCCGCGCTCGAACCTGGCGCTCCCCAGTTGCACCCCTACCGCGTCCCCAGTGAATTTCACTCTGAGCTAAACGGTGTGGAAGGCAACTATATCTGCCATCATCAAATCCGCAAAGGGGATATGGCGGCCGGCTGGGCCGCTGCCGACGTGGTCGTCGAGAGCGAATACTATACCCCACCCCAGGAACACGCCTACTTGCAGCCGGAGGCCGGGTTGGCTTACATAGACGAGGCCGGACGGGTCACGGTCATAGCATCCGGGCAGTGGACGTGGGAGGATCAACAGGAGATAGCTCACGCGCTGGGGTTGGCGGCGGAACAGGTGCGGGTGATCTACCCGGCCATCGGCGGGGCGTTCGGCGGGCGGGAGGACATGTCGGTGCAGATTGTACTGGCGCTGGCGGCCTGGAAGCTGCAACACGCGGTCAAAATTGTCTGGAACCGCGAGGAATCCATCCTCGGCCATTGCAAGCGCAATCCGGTGTGGTTCAAGTGCAAGTGGGGGGCCACCCGTGAGGGCAGGCTGACGGCAGCCGAGGTGCAGGCAGTGGCCGACGGCGGCGCTTATTGTTACACCACCAACAAAGTGCTTGGCAATGTCACCGTCACCTGTACCGGCCCCTACGAGATACCCAACGTCGAGGTGGACGTGGACGGGGTTTATACCAACAATCCTCCCGGCGGGGCGTTCCGGGGATTTGGCGCTCCGCAGGGCATTTTTGCCGCCGAGATGCAGATGAACAAACTGGCCCAGGCTCTGGAAATGGACCCGGTTGAATTGCGGATGAGAAACCTGTTGCGCGAGGGCAGTCTGACCGCTATGGGAACCCCGTTGCCCGGCGGCGTGAGCCTGGTACAGGTGACACAAGAGTGCGCTGTCGCCGCCGGGTGGCAGTTGAAAGACTCGGGTTTCGTCAAGCCGCAGGAAGCGCCGCACCGGGGTATCGGCATTGCCGTCGCTTTCAAAAACACCGGCTTTTCCTTTGGCTATCAGGAAAACTGCTGGGCCAAAATCGAGTTGCGTGGTGCGGGGCAGATCGAGGAGGCGACGGTCTATATTGGCAGCGCCGAGGTGGGCCAGGGAACCCATACCGTCATTTGCCAGATGGCGGCCGACGCGCTGGATTTGCCGTTGGAACGGGTGCACCTGGTGGCCTCAGATACCTCCACCAGCCCCGGCAGTTCCGGCTCCGTCTCCGCCTCCCGGATGACGTTTATGGCCGGCAATGCGGTGCGTGGCGCGGCGGCCGCCGCGCTAGAGCGCTGGCAAACGGGTGAGCGCCCGGTCAGCGCCGAGTACACTTACCTGGCTCCCAAGACCACTCCGTTCGATCCCGAGACCGGTCACGGGACTCCAAATTTCTCCTATGGCTACGTGGCCCAGGCGGTCGAGGTGGAGGTGGACAGGGAGACCGGGGAGTTGCGTCTCTTGCGCGTCGTCTGCGCCGATGACGTGGGCCGGGCGATCAACCCGCAGAACGTCGCCGGACAGATAGAGGGGGCGGTGGCGCAGGCGGTGGGCTGGGCCACCTGCGAGAACTTTTTGACCCAAGAGGGCCGGGTGTTGACCTCTGACCTCAGCACCTACCTGATCCCAACCATCCACGACGTACCGGAGCGGGTGGAATCCATCATCGTCGAGCAGCCTGACCCGCATGGGCCGTGGGGGGCACGGGGGATGGGTGAGATGCCCTTCATCCCGCTGGCTCCGGCGCTGGTGGCCGCCGTCCACGATGCCGTTGGAGTTTGGTACGACGACTTGCCGCTGACCCCGGAGCGGGTGTGGCGCGGGTTGAGTGGTTGAGCCACGTTTGCCGGAGTGGGTGTGTTGCAATGGCAAGTTTTTATAGTATAATGACGTTTAATAATTTGGTTACGATCGTCATTCACCGGGGTGGGAATTATGCGGCAACAGTTTACCGTTCTCGCTATAGAGGACGAGCCTGGGCAACTAGAGGTATTGCGGCTGATGTTACACGCCGAAAGCTTTAACACCATAGTGGCTCAGGATGGTCTTGCCGGGTTGCGTGCAGCTTATCAATATCAGCCGGACGCAATTCTGCTGGACGTGATGATGCCTAATATGGATGGCTTCGAGGTGTGCCGCCGGCTACGAGAGATGACTGACGTGCCGATCATCTTTCTTACGGCCAAGGGCACTCTGGAAGATATTGTGCGGGGCCTCTCTCTGGGTGCGGATGATTACTTGGTCAAACCGTTTGAACGTTCAGAGCTGATTGGCCGTTTGATGGCCTGTCTGCGCCGTTCGAAAGAGCGTGCTGATAAAGACAATGATTTTATCTTTGCTACTGACTCGATTATGTTGGACTGTGGCCGTCATGAACTGGTGGTTAATAAGCGGGTGGTGTATTTGACCCCAAAAGAGTTCCAGGTGCTCCGCTTGCTGATCCGCCACGTGGGCAAGGTGTTCAGCACCAATGCCATCCTGGCCCATGCCTGGGGATCTGAGCACGTCGGTGAACCAGATTTGGTCAAGCAGTGTATTTACCGCTTGCGGCAAAAGATCGAGCAAGACCCCAAGTTCCCCCGCTATCTTCATACCGTCTGGGGAGAAGGATATTACTTTGATACGGGCGATTTGCTCTAACATTCGTGTCGTTTGTGCAACCTCTCCCGACTGGGAGAGGTTTTTTTTATTTTTGTGACTTTTTCTTTACCTACCTCTGACAAATTTCTGCTATATTGGTACTGTTTTAGGGAATCTTTAGCATTTGATGTGGGGTTCGCTATGCGAGTATCTTGTTCTTGCCGAGGTGCATAATGAAAGTCCTGGTAGTTGATGATGATACTGGTTTGCTCACCCTTTTACAGCTTGGTCTGAGCCGGGAAGGGTTCGAGGTCGTTACTGCGGATAATGGGAGAGATGGCCTGCGGCGGGCTTACGAGACCCGTCCCGACGTCATCGTATTGGATGTTACCATGCTGGATATGGACGGCTGGCAGGTCTGTCAGCGGCTCAGGCACATATGCGATACGCCGATCATTATGCTCACCGCCCGGTCGGATCAGAAGGACATTCTCAAGGGTTTTTCTTTGGGGGTGGATGATTATTTGACCAAACCGTGCAGTTTCGACGAGTTAAAGGCTCGCATATCTACGGTGCTGCGTCGCGCCCGGTCAAGTTCCCGCGACGATTGGCGAGACATTTACGACGACGGCACTCTCCGTATCGACCTGCGGGACGGGACGGTCACGCGGCGCGGGGATGAAATCAACCTCACGCCGACCGAGTCACGTTTGTTACTGTGCCTGGTGGGCCGAAAGGGGCAGATCGTACCTCACAAAGACTTGCTCGTCAGCGTGTGGGGGCCAGAGTATGCGGAGGAAGTGGGATACCTCAGTGTATACATTCGCTACCTGCGGCGCAAAGTCGAGGATGATCCATCCGACCCACATTATATCCACACACGTTGGGGAGTAGGTTATTACTTTGCTGGCAATGGGGCTTGGCGGACGGAACCAAAAAGTCGCGGCGTGAGTGTGGGCGGGTATGAATAAACAGATTGCTCAGTACATACGTCTCTTTAGGCGCTGGTGGTGGTTGTTGCTGATTGGCTTTATTGTACCGGCAACGATCAGTTACTATTTTACTGCTCAACAACCGGACCTTTATCAGGCTAAAGCTACGATCAGGGTCGGGGCCAGCATTTTCCAGAACCCCAACCCGGACCAAAGAGCAATCTGGCTGAGCAGTACTTTGGCCGCTGCTTATGCCGAGTTACTCAGACAAGAGCCGGTCGTCGAAGCTGTCATCGAACGATTAGGGCTAAACAGGTCCCCTGATCAGTTAGCGGCACAGATTGGGACCAGGCTCTATTCGGATGCCCAGCTCCTGGAGATACAGGTGACTGACACAAATCCTGAGGCGGCGGCTTTGATCGCTAATGCCCTGGCCGATGAGCTTGTCCGTCGAAGCCCTGCTTCGGGAGAGAGCGACCCGGAGCAACAAGAGTTCATTCGACGTCAGTTGGAAGAGTTGAGAACTAAAATTGAAGATGTTGGTGGGCAAATTAGTGAATTGACCGATTCTCTTTCTGATCTGACCTCGGCAGCCGAGATTCAGGACGCGCAGGATCGAATCTCGGCGCTGGAGGAAGTAAAATCTACTTACCAGACCACGTATGCCAACCTGCTCGCTTCCTATAGTGCAGAGTCGCCTAATGTGCTTTCGCTCTTTGAGCCGGCGGCGATTCCTCAAGCGGCGTTACCCAGTAAAGCTAAACTCACTGTGGCCGTGGCCGGAGCGGCCGGGCTGGGGCTGGCGATGGGCGCTGTCTTTTTGATCGAGTTCCTGGATACATCACTGCGCTGGGAAGGGGATGGCGTGCAGGCTATCATGGGCCTGCCCGTGCTGGGAGTTGTCCCCCAGGTGTCGAGGAAGGACGTTCTCTCCTCGCGCAATCCGTTAAGCCCGGTAGCAGAGGGAGTGCGCACGGTTCGGGCCAGTATCTTTCTCCTGCGCCCCGATCAGCCGTTCAACGTGTTGCTCTTGACCAGCCCCAGGGCCTCGGATGGCAAGAGTTTTGTCCTTGCCAACCTGGCTATCGTGTTGGCCTCGGCCGGGAATCGCGTCATCGTGGTTGATGCGGACATGCGGCGTCCTTCCCAGCACGAACTTTTCGATCAGCCCAATGTCGTCGGGCTGGCCGACGTGCTTGGAGCCAGGGACAGGAATTTACCCATTCCATTACAGGAGACAGATTTCGACAATTTGTTACTTCTCTCCGCCGGCTGGCCGCCGGCTGATCCGGCCACACTGTTGACCTCACCGCGTTTCCCGGCCCTGATAGATGCTCTGCGGAAACGGGGGGACATTATCCTTATTGACAGTCCCCCGGTCTTGGGGCCTTCCGACGCTACTGTGATAGCCACATTGGTCGAAGGTACGATCCTGGTAGCAAGTGTGGGGCTGACCAGGCGCGAGATGATCCAGCAGGCCCAGGAGCGGTTGAAGCAGCACAGTGTTAACCTGCTGGGATTGACGGTCAACCGCGCTAAATTGAACGGTAGCTATGGTTATTACAATACTGATTGGAAAGAGCCTGATCGTGAGAATGTGGGGAAAGATGGGGCATGGTTGGCCCTGGGGGATGCAGCGGCCCGTTTGGGCATCAGCAGAGAGCAGACCTTGCGCTGGTGCAAGAATGGGCGCTTGCCGGCGACCAGAAAATGGTTCCGCTGGCGGATTGACCCCGATGGCCTCGACCGGATGCTGGAAGACACCTGGGAGATCAGGAGAAGAGCGTAGCGAGGAGTTGGCGGCGTGATCATATCACGGACACCTTTGCGGATCAGCTTTGTTGGTGGCGGGAGTGACCTGCCTGCTTTCTACCGCCGGGAACCTGGCGCGGTCGTGAGCACGGCCATCAACAAATACATCTATATCACCGTCAACCAAAAGTTCGATCGAAAAATTCGCGCCAGCTACTCGCGCACCGAGATCGTGGACAGCATAGACCATCTGCGGCACGAATTGATCCGCGAATCGCTCAAGATGGTGGGCATCGAGGGGGCGATTGAGATCACTTCCATTTCTGATATTCCTTCGCGCGGCACCGGGCTTGGCTCGTCGAGCACCTACACGGTGGGGTTGCTGAACGCACTGTACGCTTATGCAAATCACCTGGCCGGCGCGGAACGGCTGGCACGGGAGGCTTGTGAGATCGAGATCCAGCGGTGCGGCAAGCCCATCGGCAAGCAGGACCAGTACATCGCTGCCTACGGAGGATTGCAGTTCATCCGTTTTAACCCCGACGAAAGCGTGTTTGTCGACCCGATAATTTGCCGGCCAGAGACGCGGGAGCGGTTGCAGTCGGGGCTGCTGATGCTCTACACCGGCCTGGTGCGCAGCGCCGACGATATTTTGGAGGAGCAATCGCGTAACACGCAGAACGACGAGGAAAAGCATGCCTGTCTATGCCGGATGGTCGGCTACGCCATGCAGGTGCGAGAGGCTTTGGCGCACAACGACCTGGACGGGTTCGGCGAGGTGTTGCACGCCAACTGGCTGGAAAAGCGGAGTCTGGCGAGCGGAGTCAGCAAGCCCATCATTGACGAGTGGTACGAGCGGGCGCGGGCGCACGGCGCTATCGGCGGCAAGATATTGGGCGCGGGCGGCGGTGGGTTCATGTTGCTCTACGCGCCACCGGAGCGGCACGCCGAGATCTGTGGCGCGTTGTCCGAACTGCGGCCCGTGGACTTTGGTTTTAGTCCGCAGGGAAGCAAGTTGATTTACGTGGAAGAGAATGGGTATGGGTAGGTGTGCCTTCGTGGGCCACGTTGATGCGATAGGGATGTTTCGTGGGCTGGTTCCGGGATAACTCGGTGACAGATTCCTCCGGGTTGACCGGGAGCGTGATGTCTACGGTGGCGCGTAACTCGGCTTTCGTCTTGAGCGTACAGCTTGTGCTCAAGATTCTCGCCTTCCTGTTCAACATCTACGTCGTGCGCCGCTTGGGCGACGTCCACTTTGGTCAATACTCGGCGGTGATGGCCTACGTCGCCATTTTCGCCATTTTCACCGACTGGGGCATGTCCCCCTACGCGGTGCGCGAGATGGCCCAGGACGACCGCCAGACCGGCCGTTTGCTGCCCGACATCATCGCCATCCGGCTGCTGCTCTCGCTCCTCATCACCATCGTCGCCCCGCTCTCCGCTCTCTGGCTGGGCAAGGGGAACGATATGGTGCTGGGCATCCTCATCGCCAGCGCCGGATTGCTGCTCTACGCCTTCCAGGGGCCGCTGAACAGCGCCCTGACCGCCCGCGAACGGCTGGACTATACCTCCACCTTCACCCTCGTCAACCAGTTGATATTCTGGACGCTCGGCGTCCTGCTGCTGGTCAAAGGGCTGGGCTTCATCGGCCTGGTCGTCGCCTCGCTGGTGGGCGTGGCCGTGACCGGCCTGCTCTCCGGCTGGACGTTGTTCAAATTGGGCGTTGGCAAACTGACGCTCTCACTGCGCCGCTGGCCGCGACTCTTCCGGGCCGCGCTGCCCTTTGGCATCAGTGGCATCTCTTACGTCTTTATGCAGCGATTCGACACGGTGTTGATGTCATTTCTGCTCACCGACGCCGCCGTTGGCTGGTACAACGTGCCCTGGACTTTGATAAACATGGTCTTGCTCGTCGCCCAAAGCATCGCCATTGCCATGTACCCCTCGCTGGTGCGCAGTTACAGCGAGTCGCCCGCCTCACTGCCGCAAGTCGTCTGGCAATCCATCAAATACCTGCTGATTGTCTGCCTGCCCATCGTCGTGGGCGGGACGCTCCTGGCCGACCGCATCATCCTCACGCTGTACGCGGCGCCGTTCGCCAACTCTGTCCCCGTCCTGCGGGTGGTGCTGTGGGCGCTGCCCAGCCTCTTCCTGCTCGAACTCTTGGGACGGGTGGCGAATACGCTCCACCTGGAGCGCCCGGCGGCCCGCGTCAACGTCATCAACGCCGTCATCACCGTCATCCTGAACCTGATTTTGGTGCCGACCCTGGGCATCCTCGGCGCGGCGCTGGCGCTGGTCGGCGGGCGCATGATTCGGCTGGCCCAATACTGGCGCTTGATTGGCAACGAGCGGCTGGTGGGCCGCCGCTGGGACGTGCTGGGGCGGGTGACGGCGGCGGCGGCGGCGATGGGGGCGGCGGTCTACCTGCTAGAGATACCGCTGCAACGCCTGACCGCCTTCAGCGCGTTGGACTCCAAACTGGGGCTGCTGACGCTGATCGCCGCCGGAGCGGTCGCCTACCTGCTCGCCCTGCTGCTCTCCGGCGGCCTCGAACGGCGCGAACTGGCCTTCCTGTACCGCTTGGCGAAAGGCGGGCGGGGATGAAAATCCTCATCGGCGTGCACCACTTTCCGCCGCGCTACACCGGCGGGGCCGAACTGCGGGCCTACCGCACCGCCGCCTGGCTGCAAGCGCACGGCCACGACGTGCGCGTCATCTGCGTCGAGGCGATTGACGCCGCCGCCGACGGAGACGACCTGACCTTTGCGGACGAAACCTACGCCGGGCTGCCGGTGCGCCGCCTCTACTTTAACCTGGCAGCCGCCCGCGACCCGTTCCGCTGGCAATACGACAATCCCTGGATTGGGGAACACCTGCGCGGCTACCTGGCGCAACTCGCGCCCGACCTTTTCCATCTCATCAGCGGCTACCTGCTATCCGGCAGTGCGCTGCGGGCGGCGCAGGATCTAGACCTCCCGACTGTGCTCACGCTGACCGATTTCTGGTTCCTCTGCCCGCGCCTCAACCTGCTGCGCAGTGATGGGCGTCTCTGCCGCCCGCCTTTCGAGCCGGCTACCTGCGCCCGCTGCCTGGGCGAGCAACAGCGCCGCTACCGCCTGCCGGGCCGCGCTGCGCCCGCGCTGATGCGCCTGTTCTGGCGCGGACGGCGCTCACGCGCCGCGCAGATTGCGGCGCGGATGACCTTTCTGCACGCGACGCTGGCCCGCACAGACGCCATCATCAGCCCGTCCCGCTTCCTGCGCGGATTGTTCATCGAGGCCGGGCTGACGCCGGAGCGCGTCATCTTTTCGCGCCAGGGGCGGGATTTCGACCTGACGCCGGAACTGTTGCAAGAGAGCGCGTCCCCCCGCCTGCGGGTGGGCTACCTGGGCCAGATTGCGCCGCACAAGGGGGTTCACGTCCTGTTCGAGTCGTTGCGTCACCTGCCCGGTGCTGATTTGGAGGTGCAAGCCTACGGCGACCCGGCTCCATTCCCGCGCTACACCCGCCGTCTGCGCCGCCTGGCGGGGCGCGACCCGCGCCTGCACCTGGCGGGCGTCTACGAGCGGACGGCGGTCAGTCGCGTGCTGCAAGGGCTGGATGTCATCGTCGTGCCGTCGCTGTGGTACGAAAACAGCCCCAACACAATCCTGGAAGCGTTCGCCCACCGCACACCGGTCATCGTCTCTGACCTGGGCGGGATGGCCGAACTGGTCACGGATGGCGTCAACGGGCTGCGCTTTGCGCCCGGCGATGCGCCTGCTCTGGCCGCCCAACTGCGCCGTCTGCTCACCGAACCGGCCCTGCTCCCGCGTCTGCGGGCCGGTATCGCGCCTGTGAAAACGGTCGCCCAGGAGATGACCGAATTGGAGGAGATTTACCAATCGTTGGTGCTTGCGCCACCGGCGACCGGCGGCGCAAGCGTCCGCGTAGGCGGACGCCCGGCGTCCACGCCCGCCAGCGGCGACTTTAGTCGCAGAAACAGCGCCCAAGTGACGCTCAGCTCCCTCAACCGGAACGGCCCGGCAACCGTCGGTAACAGCGTCCACACAAGCGTCCGCGTAGGCGGACGCCCGGCGTCCACGCCCGCCAGCGGCGACTTTAGTCGCAGAAACAGCGCCCAAGTGACGCTCAGCTCCCTCAACCGGAACGGCCCGGCAACCGTCGGTAACAGCGTCCACACAAGCGTCCGCGTAGGCGGACGCCCGGCGTCCACGCCCGCCAGCGGCGACTTTAG